>NZ_JACJRC010000012.1 GCF_014697025.1 Alkalinema sp. FACHB-956
TTCCGTTTTTCATGATGTCTTCGGAGCCACAGTTCGGACATCGGAGGAAGGCTGGGATAGATGACATGACTGAATCAATGAATCACGTCTCTCTATTTTCCTCCATCCTTTACAAAAGAACACTACCGAAACGCTTTCTGACGATCGATTGTTAGCCAGCTATATCCGTTCGAAAATGGCTGAAACCCTTTTAGGGATTGAAACATTGATGGCTCTTTTGTATTGGATGACATTATTTCTCGTTCGAAAATGGCTGAAACCCTTTTAGGGATTGAAACCCGCAAAACGGGCAGGGGAAGCGCTATCACAAGGGCCTCTGGTTCGAAAATGGCTGAAACCCTTTTAGGGATTGAAACAAGCAAGTCGCGATCGAGGGGATTAATCAGGAACGTTCGAAAATGGCTGAAACCCTTTTAGGGATTGAAACAGGTTCAACCGTAAAGCCCATCTCATCCCCAGCGGGTTCGAAAATGGCTGAAACCCTTTTAGGGATTGAAACGGGATTGCGTTGACGATCTCCAAATCGTATACAAACGTTCGAAAATGGCTGAAACCCTTTTAGGGATTGAAACGTAGCTAGGGAATATCGATTTGCAGATTTCAAGTTCGAAAATGGCTGAAACCCTTTTAGGGATTGAAACGGTCGCCACACGAAAGGCGCATGGGCACTGAGTCGTTCGAAAATGGCTGAAACCCTTTTAGGGATTGAAACGCAACCGGGTCAAGGACGGGGCATTTCTCCTAGGTTCGAAAATGGCTGAAACCCTTTTAGGGATTGAAACAAATCGAGCATCATCGGAGAGGGGCCGGTCTGGAACGTTCGAAAATGGCTGAAACCCTTTTAGGGATTGAAACCCCAAACTGTGCGCACACTTGTAGAGTCGGGGCGTGTTCGAAAATGGCTGAAACCCTTTTAGGGATTGAAACACAGTCTACCCGCACGGCAAAGTAACGGCAACCACCGTGTTCGAAAATGGCTGAAACCCTTTTAGGGATTGAAACCGACTGGCTATTAGAGCATTCGGGCGAGATGTTAAGTTCGAAAATGGCTGAAACCCTTTTAGGGATTGAAACCGGATCTCGTGGCGTTTCTGAGCCTCCAACGATCGCGAGGTTCGAAAATGGCTGAAACCCTTTTAGGGATTGAAACCCATGCCCCGGTGACTTTGGCCGTGGTTGCAGGCGGAGTTCGAAAATGGCTGAAACCCTTTTAGGGATTGAAACTTCTAGTCGTGCCCAGGTTGCGGCGGCATCCGCACGTTCGAAAATGGCTGAAACCCTTTTAGGGATTGAAACTCACCGTTCCTCAAGATGCCGTGGGACGGAGAGGGAGCCCTGTTCGAAAATGGCTGAAACCCTTTTAGGGATTGAAACCAGGAAGAAATCGAGGAAATGTTGGGACGGTGGAAGGAGTTCGAAAATGGCTGAAACCCTTTTAGGGATTGAAACTCAAACGAGCCCTCCCGATCGTCGAGGCCCATGGATACCGTTCGAAAATGGCTGAAACCCTTTTAGGGATTGAAACAAGGACGGAGCATTCCTCTTAGAGAAGAAATATGGGAGACGTTCGAAAATGGCTGAAACCCTTTTAGGGATTGAAACACACAAATGGAGCCATTGGCCTACGGAGATCCCAGCGTTCGAAAATGGCTGAAACCCTTTTAGGGATTGAAACCTGATAGCCAATGCCTGATTTGGCATGGGTGCCATGTTCGAAAATGGCTGAAACCCTTTTAGGGATTGAAACTTCGTTGGTTTTTTCAGTACGATAGGCTTGCCAATCTCATTCATGTTCGAAAATGGCTGAAACCCTTTTAGGGATTGAAACTCGAATGCGAAATTGACGACACCGACTGGATAAGTTCGAAAATGGCTGAAACCCTTTTAGGGATTGAAACTAGAAGCCTCGATCGAGGAACTGAAAAAGGCTCAGGAGTTCGAAAATGGCTGAAACCCTTTTAGGGATTGAAACTTGTAGGACGTTAGGGACGGCTTTGAGGAAACGTGCTCGTTCGAAAATGGCTGAAACCCTTTTAGGGATTGAAACGGCTTGCTCGAATTCTTCCAGCGTTTCCGCCGCCGCCAGTTCGAAAATGGCTGAAACCCTTTTAGGGATTGAAACAAGTGTCCATGTGTAGGCGTGGTCATAGGCTGGCCCCGTTCGAAAATGGCTGAAACCCTTTTAGGGATTGAAACCTCGATCGTGATTGTGGAGACACTCGGAGACTTAGCCGCCGGTTCGAAAATGGCTGAAACCCTTTTAGGGATTGAAACCTGGAACAGCAACGCAACACGATCGCGGCTAACCGTGCAGGTTCGAAAATGGCTGAAACCCTTTTAGGGATTGAAACGGAGAAGCAGAAATCGTTATTCCAGAAGCGGGCTGCGGTTCGAAAATGGCTGAAACCCTTTTAGGGATTGAAACGATTCAGGATAGTGCCTGAGACGCCAGGGACAAAGTTCGAAAATGGCTGAAACCCTTTTAGGGATTGAAACAGATTGACAAAAGCCCCAAGGAAGGGCTTGAAAGCGTTCGAAAATGGCTGAAACCCTTTTAGGGATTGAAACAGATTGACAAAAGCCCCAAGGAAGGGCTTGAAAGCCGTTCGAAAATGGCTGAAACCCTTTTAGGGATTGAAACTACCCAGAACAAAACCCTACGATCGAGGTAGCGTTCGAAAATGGCTGAAACCCTTTTAGGGATTGAAACACCCACTAATACCCCCGGCGTAAAGCCCTCCCTCGGTTCGAAAATGGCTGAAACCCTTTTAGGGATTGAAACAGTGTGGAATAGGTGATTTGTGGCTTGCGGAATTCGGTGGTTCGAAAATGGCTGAAACCCTTTTAGGGATTGAAACGTCTTTGCTCGATAAATTTGCCGCGTATTGAATTTCGAGTTCGAAAATGGCTGAAACCCTTTTAGGGATTGAAACCTTCTGAACAGACCCCACTCTATCGATAGGGTGGGGTTGTTCGAAAATGGCTGAAACCCTTTTAGGGATTGAAACAGCCTTAATCAGCGTGTTGTTGGCTACAATCTCACGTTCGAAAATGGCTGAAACCCTTTTAGGGATTGAAACACTCGTTCCGCCATCCATGGATAGGCACGCTCACCGACGTTCGAAAATGGCTGAAACCCTTTTAGGGATTGAAACACGGTAGAACGGCCCTAAACCCATTGCCTTGAGTGTTCGAAAATGGCTGAAACCCTTTTAGGGATTGAAACTACTTATATCATTGTGCTAGCACTTTGATGCACATAAGTTCGAAAATGGCTGAAACCCTTTTAGGGATTGAAACATCGCCACAAACGGGGCAAAGGTAATAGCCTTTCTGTTCGAAAATGGCTGAAACCCTTTTAGGGATTGAAACAACCTTGGGTGGGAGTGGAGATAGTAATAGTAGGCACGAGTTCGAAAATGGCTGAAACCCTTTTAGGGATTGAAACTAAAAATCCCCCTAAAGTGCCTGACGGAATCGAACCGCGTTCGAAAATGGCTGAAACCCTTTTAGGGATTGAAACGCGCCTCGCCCTCGACCCAATCCCCCATCACGGGTTCGAAAATGGCTGAAACCCTTTTAGGGATTGAAACGGCACACCCAACAGCCAGCGAGAACAAAAGGGGGGGTTCGAAAATGGCTGAAACCCTTTTAGGGATTGAAACGCAACTGAGCTTGAATTCTAGCGAACTCGTGCAGCCTGTCGTTCGAAAATGGCTGAAACCCTTTTAGGGATTGAAACTGAATGTGGGTGATCTGAACCTCGAATCTAAAGAGGTTCGAAAATGGCTGAAACCCTTTTAGGGATTGAAACTTCTGCGCCGTGGCCTCATTCAGCTTGCTACCAGCGCTAAGTTCGAAAATGGCTGAAACCCTTTTAGGGATTGAAACTTCATCATCTGGATCGGTCGGTGTTGCATTCCAATGTTCGAAAATGGCTGAAACCCTTTTAGGGATTGAAACCCAAACCCACCCAAACCCTATAACCCACCCAAACCGAGTTCGAAAATGGCTGAAACCCTTTTAGGGATTGAAACAGAACCGTTATACTCTGGGACTATTAACAGATGGGTTAGGAGGCACTGACAATGATCATGCATACCTGTCCAAGTTGTGGGCCCAAAAAAATCAGTCGCAATAATGGTCACCCGGCATAGCAAACAAAATTATTACTGTTGGGACTATGGTCGTCAGTTTGTCCTCGATCCCGCCTGGAAAGCCATTACCTCACAACAATATGGACTGATTGAGCAGATGCTACTCGATCTCGTCTCCTTAGCGGGGATTGCCTGCATTCTGCAAATTTCTGAAGACACCGACAACGTTAGGTCAACGTCAAAGCTGCCGTTATGCCCCAACCAGTAGAGGTGAGTGAGGCCCCCCAAAAGCACCAGAATGTGCAGATGGATGAGTTGTGGTCATTGGTTGATGATAAAGGCAATGAGCAATGGGTTTGGTGGGCGATCGATGCTCAAACGCACGTGATTATAGATGTCAAGGTGGGTGACTGGAGTGCGGTATCGGTTCAAGTGTGGGACTTTCATGCTCCCTGTATTTTGTCAATTCCACCTTAATGGTAGCCCTACTTCAGCCAAAGGCTACTAGATCCATGTTCTGCTATAGACCACCAATGCAACCAGCGTCATTCGTTGATTAGGGCTGGTTAGGTAACTGGCACAATCTGTTCATCCAGGAACATCTATTACCGATAGGACATCCTGCAGGAAAGCGATTTCTTGCACAAGGACGCGGTATGGTGGTGTGTGACGTCGTCATTACCAATACGGAGTTGTAGATTGGTGCAGTTTTACGTACCTGGTCACGGCTCTTAATACGGTAATTCTGCGTCAATATTGTATGAAGATATATGCATGCCCACAGGAGGAGCCCTAGCCAGTCTATGACAGCAGAAGGTTATGTAAGTAACTCAATCAGCATTCGTGTAGCATCTTTGAACGAGAGTAGCTTAGCATCTCGGAGCGAGAATTGCCTAGCTACCACTGATCCCGATTTATCACTGAACTGAGACCCATTATGCTCAAGCATGATCAGAATTGTACTGAACAAATTTCTACTTCACTTCATCCATTGATAAAACAGGAAGCTTCCGGGGATTTACACCCACCCGAAACCATTAAAAAATCTGATTTTGTCTTGACTCCGTACATCAAGAGTAGCAATCTAAGGGCAACGTACCAAATTCTCAATACCGTTGTTCCTTATGTTTTGTTATGGGTTTTGGCTATCCAAGCAGCCTCCATCTCCCTGTGGCTTCTACCTCCAATCATCATCCTACTAATTCTTTTTTCGTTACGCTGTTTCTCATTGATGCATGATTGCGGACATTACTCCCTCTTTCGGTCAAAAACCATGAACCGGATTATGGGATTTCTGCTAGGGGTGATCAATGCCATGCCCCAGTATGGCTGGTCAAGGGATCATGCCTATCATCACAAAACCAATGGCGACTGGGAGCGGTATCGGGGTGTTGCCGATTTCCTATCGACCGAGGAATTTGCTCAACTTGATCCCTTTAATCAGCGGTTGTATGAAGTCCTGAGAAAGCCACTGATGGGCATTCCGGGCGGCTTTTTCTATCTCGTGATCAAGCCTCGGATGGCGCTAATTTTAGGCATTTACGATTTCATTCTTCATGTATTGACTGATCTCAAGCAAGGGTTGCAGTTTAACCTAGCGCAAACCATCTCGACCCATCAGTCAAAACACTGGCACACCGCAACGGAATTTTGGGATCTGCTATTCAACAACATTTGTGTGGTTGGGGGCTGGATTTTTCTAAGCCATCTCTGGGGAGCGGGCTTATTTTGGAGCATTTACTCCATTACGCTCAGTTGCTCGGCGATGATTTTCATCTGGGTCTTTTTTGTCCAGCATATTTTTGAGGGTAGCTACGCCCATAAAACAGAAGGCTGGGATTACGTTTTAGGAGCCGTTAAGGGCAGCAGTTACCTAGACTTACCCGCCATTCTCAGATGGTTTACCGCAGACATCGGCTATCACAATATCCATCATCTTTCCGAAAGAATTCCCAATTACCATCTCGCCGCTTGTCATCGTGAAAATAGTCATTTGCTGACAGATGTGAAGACACTTCGCCTAGGCGATTTGCTGGACTGCGCCCAATACCTTTTGTGGGATGCAGATGCAAACCGCTTAGTGACGATCTCGTCCTGGCGGCAATCAACTGAGATGATGGCTCATGCAGCAACCCATCGCAATAACGGATGAGAAACGGATGGGAAACAGAGCATTAATCCGGTATACACATTGAAAATTGAGATTTAATCGCAGGGAAGTCATCCCTCAATTTCTGGAACCAGCCAGCCATGGGTCAATTGCGAACTCCATGGGGGTGTTCGGTCTTCTCCAGGATTGAGGGATTTTTAGTGCGCTGAGCCAGAAGAAAATCAGTTGCAGCCGCGATCGTGAGCGTAAAGATGACAATCAAAAACTCAATCACACTTGCACCATCACACCATTCATCATTCAATTTTTAAAGACATTTTTGATTCAGATTCAAGAGTGTCATGTTTAATAGCGTCATGTTTAATAGTGTCGTGGAGTGTATACCCATTGTGTTCCCTGACACTGTTGAACAATGCGAGTTTTACTCGAACCAATCAAGATTACAGTGCGCATATCGGCATCTTCGATCGCTAACTGTTCCAGTGCTTTCACCGTTATCGTTTGTCCAGGTCGGCCCAAATTACGGGCCAGCACGATCGGTGTTTGAGGCGATCGCCACTGCAACAAAATCTCTTTTGCTTTTTCGAGTTGCCAGGTCCGCTGCTGAGAGACGGGATTGTAAAAGGCGATCGCAAAATCCGCTTGGGCAGCGGCGGCAATCCGTTGAGCAATCACCTCCCAAGGTTTGAGAATATCGGAAAGGGAAATGGTGCAAAAATCATGGCCCAGCGGTGCACCGACCTGAGCAGCCGCAGCTTGCATCGCCGAAATTCCAGGACATACCTGAATTTCAACCGACTGCCACTCGGGTTTTAGCTCCCGCTCCAGCACTTCAAAAACAGCGGCGGCCATTGCATAAATGCCCGGATCGCCCGATGACACGATCGCCACCGTTCGCCCAGTAGCCGCTAAATCTAAGGCAGCACGGGCGCGATCGAGTTCTACCCGATTATCGGATTCATGGCGGATTGTGTGAGGTTGCCGCAACGGTTCTGCCAAATTCAGATAGGTTTTGTAGCCCACCCAATCGGTCGCAGATTGCAGAATTTCCTTCACTTCGGGAGTCATCCAGTCAGAAGAGCCGGGGCCTGTACCGACGATCGTCAGCTTGCCTTGGGGGGGATGGGAGGTGGGAGGTGGAGAGTAGGGGGTGGATTCTAGGTCAGACTGGTATACTAAACAATTTTGACTGGGGGTTTCTATGGGCTCAGTGCTATTCTTCGGCACAATTTGAATAGTTAGAATTGGCGAGGGGGGAGTTGATTTATTTTTGCCAGTCCCGACATTTCCAATCTCTTGCACAATCGGTAAACGACTTTGCTCTAGCCAAGGGGCTGTCCCAATCAATTTGACCGTTGCGCCTGCTAGTAAATTGGCAATAAAGGTTTTGGCATCATCGGGATTCACCAACTGGTAGCCGGGAGGGGGGGATAGCAGTGCCGTTTGAAAGCGGAGTTCCCCAGTGGTGGTAATGGCAGGCGCGACTTGCAAAACATCTGCAATCCGACGCGCTAGGGAATTCACGCCTTGCAAGCCACCCAGTAAGGGCACCACCGCACTGCCATCTTCCGCGATCGCCAGTACCGGCGGTTCTTGCCATTTATTCGTCAGCAGGGGGGCGATCGTGCGAATCATAATCCCCGCTGCACAAATTCCGATGATGGAAGTCCCCGATCGAAACAATTCCCGAACCGTATCACCAAAGTTTTCATAGGTCACGTCTACCGCTTGAGTCCGATTGGCTAAACCGTAGATTACGGCTTCAGGAATTGCAGTTTGGATCTGACGGGCAACGGGAATGCTGGCTTCTCCCAAAATCACGATCGCGAGTGGATTCATCTTACTGAGACTTTTGATTGTGCTAGTAATTGCAGATATGATTGCACTAGAATCTGACTAGTAATTACGCTGGGAATTGTGCTAGTAAGTGTATTAGTTAGCAATCTATTGTTCCATTATTTTTTGAACGAATGCTGTATGGTTTTCCGAATGAATTCCCCGCTGTAGGGTCGCTAAAACTTGTTGCATATTGCCTTGTAGCATTGCGGGTACCTCCAACCACAATCCCGGAAAAACCTGGCTGCAAATCACACCCTGTGGGTTCGGTTGCAGCGCAACATAGTCCCCATTTTCCAAAATGAACCAATCGATTTTCTGGTCAAATACCTGCCAGACAATATACTCCTGGATGCCATTACGGCGATAGGCGCGTTTCTTATCTCCTAAGTCAATGCTGACACTGCTAGCAGCAATTTCAGCAACCAGTTCCGGTGCGCCTTCCAAGTAGCCGTCATCCCCTAACACTGAGCGTCCACCACTGGCTTGACTAATGCGCAAAACACCATCCGGTTGCGGTTCATTATCAATGTCTAACCGTACCGTTGGCTCAATTCCCATTTCCACCTGAGGGGTGGCAGCTTGATATACCCCTAACCAAGTAATTAAACGTCCGTGGGGTTCAGCATGGGGTCTAAAGCGCAATGGAGATGCCATGTAAACCACGCCTTCAATCAATTCAGCTTTTTTAACTTCTGGCATGGCGTTGTAACGACGTTCAAATTCGAGGCGTGTTAGGCGATCGCCATTTTCCAGAGGGGGCAATTGAGAGGGGATGAAGGCAGGAGTAGAAGTCATGACGGGGGTGGGAGAGTAGGGGAGTGGGGAGTGGGGGGTGGGAGAGTAGGGAGTGGGAAATAGGTGGGTAATCTATTATTAGCAGGTTTATTGGGGTTGGGTTTTGCTGGGAATCAGAATGAGCGACCAGTAGGGAACTTCGGTGGGGTCAATCTCGGTTATCGCGACGATGCGCTGGTTGGGTTGGGTGGCGCGTTCGATATAGAGGGCCCGATCGAGTAATCCAAGGTCATCGAGAATGGCGCGGACTTTGGCAAAATGTCTGCCCAATTTAATAATGACTGCTGCATCAGCGACGGCCAAGCGATCGTGCAACGTCTCTGCATCCAACGTTGCGGGCATAATGCTCAAGACATCATTGCGGAACGTAATGGGCACCCCCAGCATGGCGGCACTGGCCATCGTGGATGAAATACCGGGCACAACTTCGGTGGGAAATCGCTGCGCCAACCGCTGAAAGAGATACATAAACGTGCCGTATAACATCGGTTCTCCTTCGCAGAGCACCGCGACATCTCGCCCAGCACTCAAATGTTCAGCAATTTTCTCCGCGGCAATGTCGTAATAGGGTTGCGACGATCGCTCCACACTAAAGGGCAAGGGCATGGGAATTTCAATCTGGTCGGGACGAATGAAATCTGTCACGATCGCCCGTGCCAACACTTTGCCATTCTCCAAGGTAGGATAGGCAATCACAGGAACGGAGGTCAAAATTCGGTGAGCTTTCAGCGTCAGCAGTTCGGGGTCGCCGGGGCCGATGCCTAAACCGTAGAGTTTGCCGAGGGCGGGGGCTGTGGACATAGAGTCACCCGTTTCAATGGTCGATACTTCGTTACCCAGATGAGTTGTCGTCATAGCTCGTTCTCCTTTGCTAAGGCATTGATAGCGGCAGCGGCGATCGCACTTCCCCCCCGCCGACCGTGTAACGTGATGAAGGGGACACCTCGACTATTGGCAGCGAGTTCTGCTTTTGATTCAGCAGCCCCCACAAATCCAACCGGAAACCCCAGAATGACCGCAGGTTTGGGAAATCCTTCATCTAACAGTTCCAATAGATAAAACAATGCCGTTGGAGCATTGCCAATGGCAACAACAGCATTTTCCAGAGGCGATCGCCCAGCATTGCCACCAGCCGATCGCCACAGTTCAATTGCAGCTGCCGATCGTGTATTGTTGATACGGTTGGCAATCTCGACCACTTTCGGATCATTGAGGGTACAAATCACCTCATTATTAGCGGGTAATCGCTTGCGGGTAACGCCATTGGCAACCATTTGTGAGTCGCAGAAAATGGGCGCACCTGCCGCTAGCGCCTCACGTCCGGCTTTGACTGCATCCGGTGAAGCAGCGAGATCTGACACAATATCCGTCATGCCACAGGAATGGATCAGCCGCACAGCAACATGCGCTAGGTCATCGGATAATTGATCCAAATCAGCTTCTGCACGAATGATAGAAAACGATTTGCGATAGATGTCATCACCGTTACGAATATAGTCCATAGAGAAAGGCAGTAAGGGATTAGAGTCAGTAGCCAAACGAGGCAATCGAGAAATTTGAGTGTTTTATTACTTCATCACTTTAGTGTTTTATTTCTTGATGATTAGCGTTCCTATCCTCACGGCTAAAATTGTCAATTAGACTTGTCCTTGAAAATTTACTAACAAATTCTCCAAATGATTCATGGGGGGTTGCTCGGTGTTGTTTATAGAGCTTCATTAGTTGTTCGATCGTTGATGGCAGTTCCGATGCAGTCACATCACAGAGATGATATTGAGTCGCTTTTTGCTCCAAGGGATCCTGGGCAGAACCTCCTCCATGACTGTTTACACCGTTGATATAGAGCTGATATCCTTCAACGATCTCGGCCCCTGGCTGATTGCCATCATCCTGGGTTGGAAGCCCTGTTCCCATCAGTAGAATGTCAGCCGGACTGGGCTGGGCGCAGGACTTTGGACACCCTGTCAGATGAATATTGACGGGAGACTCTAGCACCAGGTTCTGATTGAGGTGGTTGGCCAAGGCGATCGCGTGGGCTTGAGTCTGCGTTTCGGCAGCAGCACAGCCGGGTTTTCCAGCACAGGCCACGATCGCGGTAGCCACTTGGTTTTCTGAAATCACTAAGCCCAACGCCGAGAGCGCTCGCACGACCTCCGCCACCTGTGCATCAGGAATGTCCGGCAACACCATCGTTTGCCAAGGCGTCAATCGCAACTGGCAACTCCCAAAGGTTTCGGACAGATCCACCACGCCGCGCAATTGCGTTGCCGTGAGTTGCCCTAACCGTAGAGGAATGCCGATGTAAGACAACCCGGATTGTCGTTGGGGATGTATCCCTAAATGCGCATAGGGCTGAGTTGGAGACAGGGATGGCGCAGCGATCGCGGGCTGGAGGGGATGCGGAAGATAGTGATTCACCTGCTGGAGATAGCGCTCCACACCCCAGTCTTGCAACAGATGTTTCATGCGGGGCTTTTTCGGCAAACGAGGAGACTGCTGGACATACTCCAGATACACTTTTGCCAACGCAGCGACAACTGCAACACAGTCATCCGGTGCAACCAAAACCTGAGTCTCCCAAAGTTGCTTATCTCCCCCCAGTGACAACCGGAAGCAGATAGGCTTAGCTTGGGTATCGGGAATCGCTAGACATTCCCCATGTCCCACACTCCACGCCCCAAGGCCCTCTTTGCCATCTCCTACAACCGCCGAAAGCTGAATCTCATTGTAACGATGCTCCCAAGGAATGCTCGATCGGGTGCCAATGCCAACGGTACCGCCCCCGTCAATGCCAATGCTGAACTTAGCAGATAAGTCAGCCAGTTCTGAATGACTTTGAATAGCCTCATCCAATGCTCGCACCAATGGACGAGTATCGATCAATTCCTGGACATCAATTCCCGCTGTGGGGCTAGTCATCACATTCCGGAGATGGTCGATGCGGGGATTGTGAGCGGCTAGACCCAGCGTCTGTAGCGTCTCAAGGGCTTCAACCGTCGGGGAGGTTTGCACAGAACGAATTTGCACATTGGCTCGATTGGTCACCTGGATCCCGTGGCTGCCCCATTGTTCTGCCAACGTTTGTTCTGCCAGCGTTTGTTCTGCCAGCGTTGCGATCGCGCGTCCTTGCTGATGATTCAATAACCCACCCGGTGTACGAATACGAATTAAAAATCCATCTTGGGCAGAGGTGCCATAGAATAACCCTGGACAAACATTCGGTTCAATCAGCCAAGCCATAGTATCCTCCTGCTCTGTGCAACGCAGAGACTCAACAGGTTAGCGTTCCTTCAGAAGCAGATCCTGGGGAACAAGCTTGAGGCTGGCATTCTGACTCGATTAATCTTGAACGTGTAATTTTGAATTTTAGATTGAGTGGCTTGAAATCCAATCTAAAATCTAAAATCGCCAATCTAGAATCATATTACAGTTGCGGCACAGTACCGGAATCTCACCGGACTTCCCCAGCATCAAGCTAAGGTAGCCTATCACATAGGCAGCCCAAAACTGAAATTCTCCAATCTTTCTTAAAGCGAGGCAAAGCGGGTGCAAAAGTGGCTATCAGTGGTGGGAATGGGCGAGGAGGGGTTGGAGGGAATAAGTCCGGTGGGACGATCGCTCCTAGCCCAAGCCACCACGATCGTCGGTGGAGAACGTCACCTGACCATGGTGCCCCCAGACGATCGGCAAGAACAGCTCCTTTGGACTTCCCCGATCGCTGATTCCGTGCAGCAGATCATGCAGCGGCGCGGACAGGCGGTTTGTGTGCTGGCCAGCGGCGATCCCCTGTGCTACGGCATTGGGGTCACGCTCCTCCGCCAGATTCCCATTGCAGAAATGACGATCGTCCCCGCTCCGTCGGCCTTTAGCCTTGCCTGTGCCCGTCTGGGCTGGTCGCTCACGGACATCGAAACCCTAAGTTTGTGTGGACGCGATCCGGCGCTCTTAAATGCCGTCCTGTATCCCGGTGCCCGCATCCTTATCCTGAGCGCAGACAAAACCACTCCAACCACCGTCGCCCAACAGTTGACCCACCAGGGCTACGGCAATAGTCAAATCACCGTCCTAGAACGCATGGGCAGCCCCAATGAACGCATCACCACCCACACCGCCACCAGCTGGCAACCCCTCGATCTCGCCGACCTCAACACGATCGCCCTAACCCTAGCCCCCACTCCCCTTACTCCCCCTACTTCCCTTACTCCCCCTACTTCCCCACTCCCCCTCTCACCCCATACCCCCGGCCTCCCCGACAGCGCCTACCAGCACGACGGACAGCTGACCAAACGAGAAGTGCGCGCCGTAACCCTAGCAACCCTAGCGCCCTTGCCCGGACAACTGCTGTGGGATGTGGGGGCAGGCTGCGGATCGATCGCCATTGAATGGCTGCGCAGCGATCGGCGGTGTCGGGCGATCGCCATTGAGCACCATCCCACGCGCCTGCAATACATTGCCCACAATGCCAATGCTTTGGGCGTACCCCAGCTCAAAATCGTTGCCGGACAGGCTCCAGCAGCCCTCCACGACTTACCAGAACCGGATGCGATCTTCATCGGGGGGGGATTAACGGCACCGGATTTGTTGGAAACCTGCTGGCAGGCGCTGCGCCCCGGCGGTCGCTTAGTGGCCAATGGGGTGACGGTGGAGGGGGAACAATTGATGTTCCAGTGGCAGAGCAAGTTGGGCGGCAGTTTGACCCGCATTGCCATTCAGCGGGCAGAACCCGTGGGGAAATTCCTGGGCTGGAAGGCCATGGCCCCGATTACGCAGTGGATGGTCGTGAAGGATTAAATTTTTTCGCAGGGCATGAGCCTCTGTTGGAGCCATGCAAAAGCATCTTCTACCGTTGCAACGATGTCTCCAGGCGGTGCGATCGGGCGTTGGATCATTACCACTGGAATGGCTAACTCGCGTGCGGCGATAATTTTGGCATAGGTGGCAGCCCCCCCACTGTTTTTGCTCACGATCGCGCCAATCCCATAGCGTTGTAGTAGCGATCGCTCCTCCGCCAGCGAAAACGGGCCTCGTTCCAAAAGCACTTGACCCGGTGGCACTGCGGCATCCGATCGCGGCGGATCAATCATCCGCATCAGAAACCAGAGATCGCACAAGTGGGCAAAGGCCGCTAGTTCCTGCCGACCGATCGTCAAAAAGATACGCTGGGCAATCTCTGGCAATACCCTTGCGGCGGATTCATGACTGTCTACTTCAATCCAGCAATCCCCCGCTGTACGCTCCCAGGCCGGACGCAGCAGCAGCAAACGAGGGATACCGACCCTGGCAGCAGCAGCAGCAGCATTGAGGGATATGCGATCGGCAAACGGATGGGTCGCATCCATCAGTAAATCAACCTGCTGTTCTCGTAAATACGCCACTAGTCCTGCCACGCCCCCAAATCCGCCAATGCGGGTATTTTCAGAGGGCACCACCGGCTGACGGGTGCGCCCCGCCAAGGATGTAATCACCTCCACCCCTGGAATTTCCGCTGCCTTGACCGCCAATGCAGTGGCATCCCCTGTTCCACCCAAAATGAGTAAGCGCTTCGTCTCAGTCATATCAACCCATCCTCTCTCAACGGAACCCTCGGAACGGGTATTCTATTTTGACAGGATTTCACCGCGATCGATGGATGAATTGCTCAATCGATAAATTGCTCAATCGATGCATTAGGGGATTTGATAACTCGTGATGCGCACGGAAAACTCCTCTTTCTGAGGCTTCTGCGGGAGAACAAAAACCCCTTCTTCCACCTCTCTTCTCGACAGAAAGTCAATCTGTTGAGTTCCGATTTCTTCCACCGTACCCTTGCGCTTGAGTTCTCCAATCATTTGGAGTTGAGTAATCGTTTGATCCCCTGCATTGGTCACTTCAAAGGGAACGTGGAATTGTCCGTCCCGCATTTCAGTTTTATCCAGGTGAACCGAGACGATCGGGTTCGGGGGCTTTTGGGAATTGGGCTTGAGCCAGAGAAACCCAACGGCACCGACTAACGCACCGATAATGGTTAATGAAATTCCAAAACTCAACCATTCGATCGGTGATTTTTGGGTTTGAACCGATTGATCGTCATTGGTTCGATCGCCATTGCTGGGATGACTATTTCGATCATCTGGTTGCGCACTTTTTAGCACTTCTACAAGCTCATCTAATTGGTTAGCCTTAGCGTCTACCGTATGATTTAATTCCGATGGCGAATGCATATTAGGGTCTAACTTCTATGATTTAACTTCTACGGTTTAACTTCTGGAATTTGATCTCTATGACTTGATCTCTGTGATTTAATCTCTGTGATTTAATCTCATAGTGCAAGTCGCCCCGCAGCTCCACCGATCGTTGCCGGTAGCCCTAGGACGATCGTGTAACTAACCCATAAAGTGGGCGGGTCTCCCCATTGAAGGAGTTGGAAAAACCAAAGCATTGCGCAGGCCACCCCTAGGGAAACCAAGTAGGACATTACCGTTTCACTCAAGGGCGTTTGGAAGAGGCCCCGTTGTTTGCGTCGTTTTTGTTGGTCGGAAAAGTTAGCCTCAAAAACAATGCCATAGGAAATCAATAAAGACGCCATGATGGTCAAAATAAGCCAAGGCCCAGAAGTATTGGCAGCCAAGGTTTTGACCTCATCGGTGGGTGCAATACTAAAGGCAACAATCAACGCCCCCATCATCGTGGCAAGAATATCGTTGAAAGTCTCCTGCCACAGCGTAGACACATGAGCCCTAGAAGAGCGATCGCCTTGGGATTGGGAGGTCGATCGTGACTCGTTTTCATCACTATCTTTATTGGTCAGAAACTGATTCGCGAGGCTAACCCCAATGGAAAAAGGCACACTCTCGAAAATTACTTTTCCAAAAATTTCATGGAGTTGCGTTTCTAACGTCACTTCTCGCAACAGGAGCAACAGCAAAAACGAGCAAACAATCCCGATCGCTTGGGCTTCGACAGTATCCATGATCAAAGTGCCCCAGTGAACCGAGGAAGATTGCCGGAATCCTGCGGTGTAATTTAGACCAAAAACAACGATGCTGGTGATGAAAAGGGAAGCTAGCATGATCGGCGGAGTGACAGAAGAACCAATCCACCAAACTTCCATAGTGTACAGTAGGGGAATTCCAAATAAAAAGCCACCACAAGCCCCCCGAACAAGATCTTGACATTCTCGTTTTAGGGCGGATTGGTGGTGGCTTGGATGCTGTGTTGAGCGAACCTTAGCCATGGTGGAAACTTAATTATTTTTGACTAGCTTCTAAGGATTTTTCAGACGTGGCGGAACTTAAAAAGGTAGGCAGCGTACGATCGGCGAAGTAGCTATTGAGGAACGTTGTCCCCAGCGAAAGCACAACGGGGCCTAACAGCGTTGCAGCCGTACCATGTACTGCGAATCCTGGAACCACTACACCTGCCAACCAGAAACAGATTCCGTTAACAACAAAGGAGAATAATCCCAACGTTAGGAAGTTAATGGGTAAGGAAAGCAGTGAAAGCACCGGACGAATCGTTCCGTTAATCAAACCAATGGCCAGAGCCGCGACGATCGCTGCGGGGAAGTTAGCAATGTAAACGCCTTTAAACAAAATATCGACAACGAGTAGGCTTAAGGCGGTTACTAAAGTCGTTAAGAAAAAACCAGTCATGGGAAACCTCCGTAAAATATGAATCGAGTCTCAATGGATCGGCAGAAATTGTTTCTGATTATTCCGTCGGATTATTCCGTCGGATTAAGCTCACTTGAGCCAATAGAGCGGTCAAACTGAGTAGCCATTCTAGGGAATCCCTACAGATTTTCAGGATTCATCATTTCGTCATAGCGAGTTAAAGCCCACAGTGCATGGATAATTCCGGGAACCCAACCCAGTAAGGTCAATAGAATGCTAATCACTAGAGTTGTGCTCACCCCATAGGCTAGGAACACAGCTACCGGGGGAAGAACAATGGCAAGTAGGTAACGTACAGGTTTCATTGAAAACACTCCATTAAACAATTAGAGATGAACAGGATTAAAATCTGCGAAAGATGCTACTAGAACAAAACCACGGGAGAAGTCTAGACAACGGGTAACAGCCGCAAACTAGGACTTTGGTGCGTTCGATCGCAGGCGGTTTTTAACTTGAGTCAGTACTTCCTTTTCCATGCGGGAAACGGTTTGCCCCAATTCATTCACCCTGTGTTCGACTTGGGCTTGCTTACGTTCCGCTAACACGGGGTGATCGGGATTAGCTCGTTGGGCATCAATCTGTTGGTTGTACCAACTCTTGGCTTCAGCCGCCTTTTCTCGCACCGTCAAATAGCGATCGCCGTAGCGCTGTGCCATCTGTTGATCTAGAGTTTCTAAGCCCTGTTTCAATTCCTGGTAGGACTGATTGGCCTCAGATTGCGGATCGCGGGAAAAGGCTAACCACTTGAGTCTGAGGTGTCTACCCCAATCCACCAGGGATTGTTTCAGGGCTGCTAAAGTTTCCGAAAAATTCTGAGTGTTAGACATGATTCTGCCTCCAAGGGGAGGGAAATGCAGAGCGGCTTGGCTCTGGCATTTCCGAATAGGTTAATAGACGAGATCAATGAAGTCACTAAATTAAAGGCTCAATTACGCCACTGTTACTTCATGGCAGGCAATGCAGCACGGCCTGGTTGCGGGGCTCGCAGTTGGGCTTGACTAAACTCTGGGGTCTGGGTGTAAACCGAGGCCAACAGAACATCTAGGACATCGGCACGGCGAGCCGCTTCGATCGCTTGGTGGGTAATCAGTTCACCGGCATTGAGGATGACCTGATCTTGATAATCCAGAATGACTCGGGTGACGGGGCGGCCTAATGCGCCTTTAATCCGTTGCTCTTCCAAGGCTTGGGCACTTTGATCCCGCAGTTGGGCGGTTTTGTACTTGGCCCAGCGCAGCAGTTGGGAAGTCCCTTCTTGCACCTGCGTGCCGACACTTTCTGCGGTATTGCTCAGTTGGCCGCGGGTCGTCGCGATCGCGTCGCTCGTGCTGGACTTCGCGGCATCGGTCGAAGACAGCCCCACGGATTTGAGCAATTCTTTTTCCGTGTTGGTATGGCGGGCGCGTTCCACCACAGGCTGCGTTACGATTTGGCCTGGAGCGACCACAATCACGCCGCTCCGGGTACGCACAATCGTTTGCGCACGGCGTCCTAGCGCTTGATTAACGGTGTACTGAGCCGTGACCGTGCTGGTTTTACGGGAAACATCTTGAGCCACTGTTTCCGCCTTCTGCGCCAGCTTGTCTGCAACTTCACCAGCCCGCTGCTTGGCATCTTCCACCAAGTCGCCGCCCGTGGCACGGTACAACCGATCCAAGATGCCCAACTCCTCCGCTGCATTGACATTGGTCATGGTGACCACGTGGCCAGCTTCTAAAAACAGCGTTCCATTAGGATGCAGCACCGATGCTTGGGTGATACGACCTAACACATAACTACGTTGAGCTTCCACCGGGACGATCGTGTTGGCTAGTTGGCTGGTTGCTTGGCGGCGGGCTTCCTGGACCTGTTCTCCCGCCTTTTGTGCTGCTTCCTGAACCTTTTCGCCCGTCGTTTGCATTGCACCCTTGAGGCCGCCGACCTGTTCTTCCATCAACTCTGCCACCACTTCCGGGACAAAGGCGTAGTCTTCCCCGATGCGTAGGGTTTGCAGAGCCGGGACAAAGGAGCGACCGGAGTAGGCATCCGCAAAAATGCCACCAGAAACTTCGTAGCCCTCCACGACACCGCTATTTTCATCAATATACAGGTCAACCATTTTGCCTAAATTCTGCCCCGTCACGGTCAGAATTTGGGTGCCTTTCATAATGTTGTTATGGTCCAAAATGGCAGAAATTTTGCTGTGGGACGAGGCCGGGATGACATCTTCTTTGGAACTTGTGATGACTGCGTCGGCTCCCATGGACTGAATCGATTCGATCGGGAGCACTTTCGCATCCCGTAGAAATCCGGGTTCTTCCACCAACAAAGCAATCAGTAAGTTGCGATCTTGATCGAAAATTAAATCTTGCACTCTGGCAAACTTCTTACCAGTATCAAATGCAACGATCGGGCATCCAATTAAATCACTACCTTTCCGCATGACATAACTCCCAAAAATTCATCTTTTTATTCGGTTTGAACTACTTGATTTGAACCCCTTCAGAAGCTGAGTCCAACAGTCATCCCGTCTCATCCTAGAAATATCTGAATTATCTTGAATGTTGATCAAGAAGGTTGATGCAACGATCGCTTAGGATTCCTTCAGGCCATACCGATTTTATTAAGGTAGACAAGGCTTACAGACTCGTTAGCTAATAGCATGGACGGATGATCACCGGATAC
The DNA here is from genome assembly GCF_014697025.1 of Alkalinema sp. FACHB-956. Taxonomy (NCBI): domain Bacteria; kingdom Bacillati; phylum Cyanobacteriota; class Cyanophyceae; order Leptolyngbyales; family Leptolyngbyaceae; genus Alkalinema; species Alkalinema sp. FACHB-956. Next base: position 19,158 of record NZ_JACJRC010000012.1, read on the forward strand.
TATCTATTTACTGACTCGACTCACTGACTCAACTCATTCAAATTACTGACTCAACTAAGCGTTCAAACCATTAACTGATTGTTCTACAGAACTGCTGCATTAGTATTGGTCGGGATAACGGTGAATCTCCAGCCGTTTGCTACCAAATCCATTGATTAGATTAATTGCTCCGGAATATTCTAGACCTGTTAAAATCGCTGCAAGCAGCAACAGGAATAAGGGTAGCTGAATGGCAGTATTCGATTGCTTTCCGACAAAACGTGGCATAATTTCATTCCTCAGGTGACTGGATCAGTAGTTTTAGAAATAAGAATGGTTAGATTTAGGAAGAAATCTTCTAGGTGGAAAACTGGTTAGCCGCTCACCACCCAGAAGTTAGGGGGTAAAGTATAGGGAGAGCTGAGAATGATCAGTGAGCACTTGGTCTAAAACAACATGCTTTCTCAGTAAACACGTTGTTTAGGCAAACGCTGCATTAGTGCACACTTTTTAGTGAACGCTTCTTAGTAAAAGCTTCTTAGTAAAAGCGTCCAAGGGAACACACCTTTCAAGGGAACACTGCTGAGTACCTTCTTAGCGACGGATGTCTTCCGCAGCGTTCAGGGCATCGGCTTCCGTTTGCTTCATCCGACCTTTGGCAACTTTCGTCGGATCATCGGTCGCTTCACCAACCGCTTCTTCAATCTTACCGGCAACGTTTTTAGCCGCTGCTTCCACTCGAGTTTGAACCCCTTCAGCAAAATTCTGAGCCTTTTCCTTCAGGTTTTCGGCACTGTGGCGAACCTTTGCTTCGGATTGCTTAGCTTTCCCTTCATGTTGATCTACGGGATCGCCAGTGACATGCCCGATCGCTTCTTGAGCCTTTCCTTCGAGGTTTTTTGCAGTTGCTTTAGCTTTTCCTTCTAAACTCATGATTAATACTCCTGTGAGTGGTTTCAGTGTTGTGTTAACCGAAGCGTACATCCTACTGTTGATAGGGAAGAGGACTGGATGGAGTGAACAGGTTTGTTTGTTCCGCAGTCGTTGCTTCGATGTCCTTAATGTACTCAACTCAACTGGAGTATCCGTCTATCAAAAGGGGGCGATTTTATACCGTTCTAGAAAAGCGATCGAAGAAATCTTAGAAATAACTGGGTTGGAATTGGCTCAAATCATTGCTATGTAAGGCGTTGCGTTCCTCATCCTTTGGAACCGTGACTCCCCTCTCTTTAGGAAGATTCATGATTAACCTAGCATTGAGCCAATTCAGTTTATTCAATCAAACCCGCTCTGAGAGCCAGAACAGCGGCATGGGTGCGATCGTCCACACAGAGTTTATTCAAAATATGGCGGACATGGGTTTTGATGGTGCCAACGGTTACAAATAGGGTCTCTGCAATTTCTGCGTTGCTATACCCGCGCACGATCAATTGTAAAATCTCAATTTCCCGATCGGTCAAGCCCGCATTTCCTACAATTTCCTCATATTCTGCATCTAGCGCCTTAATTTGCACAGTTTTCTCGGTTTCTGGTGCCGCTACGACCTCCTTCTGCCGCACCTGTTGCAGCACAATGCTCGCGATCGTGGGATCAATCCAAGGATTCCCGTCATGGGTCGATCGAATGGCCTCTTCCAGCTTATCCATGCTGATATCTTTCATACAGTAGGCGTCTGCTCCCGCCGCAAAGGCCGCCATAACCGAATCTTCGCCCTTATGCATGGTCAACATCAAAATTTTGGTAGCGGGTTCTGCCTCGGCGGAATATTCGCGAAACCGACGCAGCATTTCAATGCCATCCATATCGGGCAACCCAATATCGACGATCGCAACATCAGGTTTTTCGCTAGTCAGCAGTTTCAATCCTTGTATGCCATTGGCCGCTTCACCAATCACACTGATGCCTTCTCGCCGTTGTAGAGCTGCTTCCAGCCCCATCCGAGTCAGGTCATGATCTTCTACAATCACAATCCGAATCACATCTTCCATGAAATTTCTCCTTAAACTTTTTAACTTGGGAGGAATAAGACGGTAGCTCTCCCAACATTACAATTCTGCTTCTAGCGTTATATTAATACAGACAAGGGGAAAGTTAATCGATCGCGCTATAGATTGCAAACTCGATAGATTGCAATCTCAATTAAAGACACCCTAATTTTTTGCTGTAGATGGGTGACTGTTCTCTGATCCGAACAGAATCCTTGTAAGTATTGGTTGCAAGTATTTGGTGACAAGTATTTAGTGACAAGTATTTAGTTGCAAGTTGGGACTATAATTTGCAGCCCAATTTGCAGTTCAATTTGCAGCCCAATCTACCATCCAGTTTGCAGCCCAATTATTCGTAGCCCAATTAATCGTTAATGGAATCTACGGTCTCACCACAATTAATTAGAAATCCAAATCATTAAATTATGAAACTCCAAAATAAAGTTGCCATTGTCACCGGAGGAGGTACGGGGATTGGCCGAGCAACGGCTCTACTTTTAGCCCAGCAAGGTGCCAGGATTGGGGTTGTCGATCGCACCGTTGATCCCAGCCTAGAAACCGTAAAGACCATTGAACAACAGGGCGGACAGGCGATCTGGCAAAGGGCCGATGTCTCCCAAGCCGATCAAATGGAACGGGCGATCTCGCAAATCATGCAGACGTGGGGACGGATTGATATTGTCGTGGCCAATGCGGGCATTAATGGGACTTGGGCTCCGATCGAAGATTTACAGCCGGAGGAATGGGATGCCACCCTCCATACGAATCTGAAAGGTACTTTTTTGACCGTTAAATATACAGTTCCCTATCTGAAACAGCAATCGCAAGGATCAATTATTGTCGTCTCATCCGTGAATGGGACGCGGGGGTTCAGCCTATCGGGCGCAACGGCCTACGCCTGTTCCAAGGCGGCACAGGTGGCCTTTACCAAAATGATTGCCTTGGAATTAGCCAAGTATCGCATTCGAGTCAATGTCGTCTGTCCCGGTGCGATCGAAACGGGAATTAACGACCATGATTCCCAACGGCGACGCCTAGAAGACATTCAAGAACCCGTCGAGTTTCCACGGGGCAACATTCCCCTCACGGGTGGACATCCCGGCAAATCTGAAGATGTAGCTCAGTTGGTGCTTTTTTTAGCGTCTAATGAGTCTAGCTACATTACAGGAACTGAAATTTGGATTGATGGCGCAGAGTCCTTGATCAAGGGATAACTCCTTGCCAATGCCCCTTGGCCCCGATCGTCAGTCAAGTTTTATTTTTCAATGAACGTTTTTAATCTAATTTCCAGCCATCACTGAATTAGGGTCGCGCTTTGATCTTAACCGTCTTTAGATCTTGACCGTCTCTAGATCTTGACCATCTTTGATTCGGATCATCGCTAAAGCATCCAACGTGAATTTTAGAAGTACTTTATAATTGTGTAGTCAATTCTGTGCTGACGCTTTTGGCATCCATCTGACCTGAAGGCGATCCATGTTGAAAGTGATTCTTTGAAAGGGAATCGACTTTTAAGCGTTCCTGAGTTCTGCCTAGATGTGTTTTTTCCCTTGCAGTAGGAGCTAATCGCCTATGCCCTATTCCTTTGCCCTCTCCTGCTGTCAAAAATTCCTCGATCGCATGACTGACCTAGCCTGGATGATGGACGATCGAGGCCACCTGAGGCTGACCAATCCCCCCTGGAAGCGCTTTACCGGACAATCGCATCCCGCCCAGGATCTAGGGCTGTTGTGGGACTGGGTGGAACCGAGCGATCGCGATCGCATTCAGTTGGCCTGGGAAGCGGCTCGATCGTCCCTAACCGTCGTGGACTGTAAGGTGCGGTTAAAGAATGCCCAGGGCGTTTACGAGTGGATGCAAGTCAGCCTAGAAGCCATGGGCAATGACAAAGTCAATGACAAGGGCAATGACAAGGTCAAGGAGGAGAGCCCACCGGATGCGACGGCCAACCTTGAGAAAGCCCCCCTCGATAGCCCCTTTGCCAATCACCGGGCTTGGCTGGGGGTGGCAGTCCGGCTTGGCAGTGGGGCCATGCTACCCGATTCCCGCCAATCGAGCCAATTTGTAGAAGCCTTGTTAACCCATGCCTCCGATGGCATTGTCGCCTGCGATGCCCAAGGGCAATTAGTCCTGTTTAACCGTGCTGCACAGATGTTCCACGGTTTGCCCCCGGAACCCATTTCACCAGAACATTGGTCCAACTATTACGATCTCTACGATCGATCGGGTACCCGACCCTTAGCGGTTTCTGAAATTCCCCTCTACCGCGCTTTAGCAGGGGAAACCGTTGAAGGCGAAGAAATTATGATTAAGCCCAAAGCAGGGCAGTCGCGATCGCTGCTCTCTAACGGGGCTTGTATCTACAGCGCCACGGGGGAAAAATTGGGAGCCGTGGTCTTAATGCGCGATATTACAGCCTATAAGCGCGCCACCGAAGCCCTAGAGCAGAGTGAAAAACGGTTTCGGGCTATTTTTAATCAAACCTTTCAGTTTATTGGCTTGCTCCAGCCCGACGGAACCCTGATTGAAGCCAATCAAACCGCCCTGGAATTTGGGGGCGTGACGGCGGCAGAGGTGATTCAGCAACCCTTTTGGGATACCCCTTGGTGGCGCAATTCTTCTGAGAATCAACAGCAGTTACGATCGGCGATCGCGCGGGCAGCCCAGGGCGAATTTATTCGCTATGAAGTCGAGGTGGCAGGCGCAGAGGGACAGACCTTGACGATCGATTTTTCCCTGACCCCCATTCGAGATGCCCAAGGGAAGGTGACGCTCATTATTCCCGAAGGTCGCGATATCACGGCCATGAAACAAGCAGAAGCAATGCGGCTGCGCACCGAACTCTACACCGAGCGGCTGTCGATCGCCCTACGAGTGGCCAAAGCCGCCGCTTGGACGTGGGATCTGCAAACCCAAAAACTCTCTTGGACCCCCGAATTTGAAGCCCTATTTGACTACGAGCCAGGGAGCACCCAGCAGATCTACGACGAATGGTTTAATCGGGTACATCCCGACGATCGGGCCCGGGTGGAACGGGAACTCCAAAAGGCGATTGACCAGGAAACGCCCGAGTACCGCTGCGAATATCGCATTCAGTGGCAAGATGGCCAAATTCGTTGGATTGATGGCGTGGGTGAAATTCATCCCGATGACCAGGGTCAGCCTCGCTGGATGTCCGGGCTGGTGTACGACATTACCGATCGGAAGCTGAATGAAGCCGCGTTACAGCGCAGTGAAGAATTCACCCGTCGCATTTTGGAAAGCAATCAAGATTGCATTAAGGTTTTGGATCTCGAAGGCAATCTGCTCTACATGAATGACAACGGCCAGTCGTTGATGGAAATCGACAATTTCAGCCAGCAAGCAGCCAATCATTGTTGGCTCCATTTTTGGCAAGGGGAAGACCAACAGATGGCCAGAACCGCACTTACAGCAGCGCAATCGAAGAAAGTTGGCAAATTTGAAGGATTTTGTCCAACGGCCAAAGGGACACCAAAATGGTGGGAAGTCACCGTGACCCCTATCCTAGGCCCCGAGGGTGAGGTTGAACAACTCCTCTCCGTGTCCCGAGACATCACCGATCGACGCAAATGGGCATCGGCATTGCAACAAAGCGAAGCGTTGTTCCGCACCACCTTTGAACAAACCGCCCTAGGATTTTGTCATGTCTCCTTGGAAGGCCAATGGTTGCGGGTCAACCGTAAGCTATGTGAGATTGTGGGATACCGCCCAGAAGAGTTGCTGCAAACCACCTTTCAAGCCATTACGGCCCCCGAAGATCTGCCTAAAGATCTCGCCCTTGTGGAACAATTATTGAAGAATGAAATCCCTGAATATTCCCTAGAGAAGCGTTATATTCACAAGCAAGGCCACCATGTATGGGTCAATATTACCGTTTCCCTAGTCCGGGAGAGCACCGCAGAAGAGCGTTTAGGCAAACCCAGTTATTTTTTATCTGCGGTCGAAGACATCACAGAACGTAAGCAGTTGGAATTACAAAACCAGCAACAAACTGAAGAACTACAACTGATTAACCAATCGCTGGTTACAGCCCAACAACGGCTGCGGGAACGCAATCAGGAATTGGATCAGTTTGTCTACATTGCGTCCCATGACCTGAAAGCACCGCTACGGGCGATCGCCAACCTCTCGGAATGGATTGAAGATGATCTCATGGGTCAAATCCCGGAAGAGAATCAACAACAACTGCAACTGCTGCGCCAACGAGTCCATCGCATGGATGCCCTAATTGATGGATTACTGCGATATTCCCGCGTGGGTCGGCAGGATTTGGCCATTGAGTCTGTGGATGTAGCCGATCTCGTGCAGGAGGTGATTGACTCGTTAGCCCCTCCCCCAGGCTTTAACATCACCATTGCAGGCACAATGCCCACCCTGAGATCGAAGCGGTTGTTATTACATCAAGTCTTCGCCAACTTGATGAGCAATGCGATTAAACACCACGATCGCCCCGATGGTTCCATTACAATCGCCTGCCAACCGCAGACGGATCAGTACTATCAATTTACGGTCAAGGATGATGGCCCCGGCATTCCTGAAACAGAGCACGAGCGAATTTTTGGAATTTTCCAGACCTTACAGGCGGATCACTCAACGGACAATACTGGCATTGGGCTGGCCTTGGTTAAAAAGATCGTAGAAGCGGAGGGCGGCCAAATTACAGTCCACTGCGACATTCCGAGGGGGTGTCAGTTCTCCTTTACCTGGCCCCAGTCGATCGATCGCTAGCCTGGTTCCCACCGATTGGCCAAAATACGAGGAAAAAAATTACTAAAGGAAGATGGCAGATCAGCGGAGATAGGGCCAAACTTGAGTGAACTTTTTGATCATTTCTCATCAGTTTTTCACAGAGAGATCGTTTGTTCAGAAACTATCTTAAGATAACGGGATGCTGCGAAATCTAAGTTGGTTAAATCGGTGGTCTCGTCTCTCCTTAACCTATCGGGGAGCTATCATTGTCACTATCCCATCCCTCTGTTTATTTGGCACTGTGGGCGCTTGGTTTTGGTCGCGATCGCAAGGATTAAAGGTCGCCGAGCGCATTGAGCAAGTCCAGACAAGGCTCGATCTTAGCAATGAACTCTTGATCACACTCCTAAACGCTGAGACCGGCGTCCGGGGCTTTGTGCTCAAGCAGAACCCAGATTTCTTAGAACCGTTTTACCAGGCGCACCAAAGTGTTCCCCAGGTTTTGCAGAAGTTAGTCTCCTCCGTTGAAGCGGATACGGAGCTTGACTACACTAATCGATCGCAATTAGCCCCCCTGAGAACCCAAATTGAAACCATTCAACGGCTGACCAATGAACTGCAAGCTGCTTCTAGCCCCAGCCAACAAGCAGAACTGCTGCGGCAGGGCAAGGAGGCCATGGATCAGTTACGGCAAACGATTGCAAACTTTCAAACCTATGAATACGCCCTGCTCAAGCAACGGCAAACCGAACAAAAGCAGATTCGGAGTCTGATTCAAGCGCTGCAACAACTGGCTGTTGTCTCGGGTGTGCTATCCACCGCTGGAGCGATTTACCTGTTTGGTCTCCTAGGAGAAGAACTCAAAAGCCGAGAATCCCAATTACAAACTCGTAATAGCTTACTGAAAACCCTCAGTAACGATATCGTAGACGGCATTATTGTCATCGACGCCGCTGGGTTTGTGGAAACCGTAAATCCTGCCGTCAGCCATATGTTGGGATATTCACCAACGGAGTTACTGGAATGTCCATTAATTCAAATTTTAGTGGAACCCACAACGCCCTTGCCAAGACCGTTGCCCCCCTTGCGGAGTTGGCTAGAACAGTTACCCCGCCTAGGCCGCACCTGGCAAACCCAAGCCTATCGCAAGGATGGATCGAGTATCCCGATCGAACTCTCCTTAAGCGAAATCCCTGGAGAAAACCAATCGATCGCCATCATTCGGGATGTGTCTGAGCAAATTAGCCTCATGCAACAATTGCAACTGCATTTGGATGCATTAGAGCGGCTGAACCAAGCCCTCATCCGTTCCAACTCCTCCCTAGAGCGGCGTAACCAAGAGTTAGCAGACTTTGCCTATGCCACCGCCCACGACCTGCGCACCCCCGTGCGTGGCATCGTCACGCTGTCGGAATGGATTGAAGAAGAACTGAGCGGTTACACGTCAGAACAGTTATTGACTTACCTGCACCTACTACGCAAGCGCACCCACCGGCTCAATGCCCTGATTGATGGCCTGTGGGAATATACCAACCTCGGCCAAACACCAGTCGCCCCCGAGGCCGTGCAACTAGATGCGATCGTAGAAGAAATTCAACAGGCCCGCCCCTTGCCCGAGGGATTTGACTTACAACTCCACCATCCTTTGGTCACCTTAACAACCTGCAAAGTGCACTTAAAAAAGGTGCTAGAAGAGCTTTTGGAAAATGCGGTCAAACACCACGATCGATCGACGGGACAAATCGAGATCTTTGCCCACGGAGGGGAAGACATGATCGAATTTATGGTGCAGGATGATGGCCCCGGCATTCCTTCGGCGTACCACACTCGGGTCTTTCGTCTGTTTGAGACCCTGGAACCCCGCGATCTGACTGAAAATACCGGGATTGGACTCGCGATCGCGAAAAAGCTAGTGGAACGGGTTGGAGGGCGAATTTGGATCCAGAGTAATGGAGAACGGGGAACCACCATTCATTTCAGTTGGCCGAAGCACCCGGAAACCTAGTCAGTCCCATATACTGTCGGGAAATATTATCGGGAAAATGAAAATAATACTTTTGGAAGATAGACAATTGGTATAACGTCTTACAATAGAGGAATGCTGTGCGGAAAATCTGGCAGCATACTGGACTTAAGCACATCAATCGATGGAGCATTCCCGGAAACGCTAGAAGGTATGTTCTAGAATGCATCCACAGAGTCTTGCTAGGGGGTATTGCTAGTACTGCGTTGGCGTTCTAGTCAATTAGCATTCTAGTTAGTCTGTGTGCACTGCTAAACGGTCAATGAGTGAGCCTTCTTACCCAGGTGACTCAACCCAGGTGATCCCTAAGGGTCATTCAGCCAACGTGATTACTGCCTAGATTCCTAACCCTAGATTTCGGGTCTAGACCGTTGTTCCTCAATCGCAACCGTTTGTTACTATTGCCTGCTTAAGTCCCGTTATCTAGACAAAACTATCATGTTAACCATTGTGCGGAATCTAAACATTTTACTAGTTGAAGATGATGAAGTCGATGTCATGAACGTCCAGCGGGCGCTGAAAAAGAACGGTTTAGAGGTGCCTCTACACCGCGCCGCCAATGGATTAGAAGCACTGTCCATGCTTCGCAATGATTCGAAACATCTCGCCCATCCTGGTCATTTGTTAATTTTGCTCGATTTAAATATGCCCAAAATGGGAGGGCTGGAGTTTCTGCAAGAACTACGGCGGGATCCCAATCTCCGTCATATTCCTGTGGTCGTTCTGACAACCTCCAAGCAAGAGAGCGATCGGGTTGCAGCCTACAAGTTAAATGTTGCAGGCTACATCGTTAAGCCGATTACTTTTTCAAGCTTTGTTGAAACCATGAACGTCATCAGTCAATATTGGTTACTCTCGGAAATGCCATAAAGTACCTATGTTATGAAAGATGAAAAAGCTAACAACAGAAGCAACGTAGATGCAAAGCTCAACGTAGACTTAAATATTACAGCTAAAAAGCCAACCCAAGAAACGCTGATTCATGACACCCTAGACATTGCAACCTTAGGGATTGAGACCCTAAAAGTGCTGGTTGTCGATGATGATCCCGTCGATCGTATGGCGGTGCGCCGAGCTTTCAAAGGAGCTGACTTTCAGGCCAATTTAATAGAAGCCGAAAATTGTGCTAAGGCACTTTCTCTCATCAATCATCATGAATTTAACTGTATCTTTGTGGATTATCGATTACCCGATGGTAATGGCTTAGATTTGGTTAAACAGTTACGTCAGCAGGGGATTCGTATCCCAATTATTAGCTTAACGGGTCAAAGTAACGACCAAATTGCCGTTGAGTTGATGAAGGCTGGAGCTTCAGATTATTTATCGAAATCCACGGTCTCCCCTGGACGGTTGCGGCAAGTTTTTCAGAACGTCCTGCGGGTCTATCATGCAGAAAAAGCCGCAGAGTTAGCCAATCGCCAGCGGGAAGAACTCCTCCAACAAAAGGAGGAATTTATTTCACGGATGACCCATGATTTACAAACGCCATTGGTCGCGGCTAACCGAATGCTTCAGTTAATGCAGGAAGATGCTTTTGGTGACGTGCCTGAGAAAGTTAAACAACGGATGAATGTCATTATCCGAAGTAATGAAGACCTACTACAAATGGTACGCAATATTGTTGAAGCCTATACCTATGATGCCAATGCTAAACAGTTTAATTTAATTCCCTTTGAAATGACGGAACTCATTGATGAAATTATTCAAGAATTGAGTTCTTTAGCAAATGCAAAGTCGTTGAAACTGAAGGCGGTCTTGGTGGATAGTGAAATGCCTCAAGCCAGTTTTGGCATCCAAGGCGATCGCTTGGAGTTAAAACGTCTGTTGACGAATTTAGTGGGCAATAGTTTAAAGTTTACCGATCGGGGTTCTGTGACCATTCAAATAACGGCTGCTACACCCGAAATACCGTGGCTAACAATTCAAGTGCAGGATACGGGCAGCGGTATTGCACCTGAGGATCAGCCTATGCTATTTGAGCGATTTCGTCGGGGGCAACACAAGCGATCGAACAGTGGTTTAGGGCTATACCTCTGTCGGCAAATTGTGGAAGCCCATGGCGGGCAAATCTCCGTGGAATCTCAACAAGGGAGTGGCAGCACTTTTACCGTCAAGCTGCCAACGGATAAGCTGCCAACGGACAAGCCACCAACTGCCTAAGGAATTTTTTGGATCTCTCAAAATAGTGATGCTCTCTCCTGCCGAGGCCGTTACTGTGGATGATAGAGACCTTCAGCAAATCTTGGAGCACAAGGACTATGAAATTTACAACCTTTGGACTCATGCTAGCCCTAGTCGCTTCCTTTGGCGTCGTGGCCTGTTCCAATACGGGTGAAACGCTGAAAAAGGAAGGGGGAGAAGCCATTGAGCAATCGGGAGATGCCCTCAATAAGACTGGGGATGCTATGCAAAAGGATACCGATCGCGCGGTGAAAAAGACCAATGAAGCTGCTAAAGAGGCTGGGCAAACCGTAAAGCAAGAAACCGATAAAGCAGCGAAAGAAGCAAAGGAAGCCGCTAAGGAAACTGGGGAAGCCGTTCAGGAAGCGGGTGACGTGGTGAAAAAGGGGACAGGGGAAGCGCTGAGTAATACGGGTAAGGCTTTACAGAACAATGGGGAACAAATGAAGAAGGAAACCCAAGAAAATGATCCTCGTTAACGCAGCAATTGATTGTTAACTCAGCAATTAATTGTTAACGCAGCAATGGATTACTGCAAATCCGATCTGGGTGCTGCTATTCTACATAAGCGCAACTGAGGATATCATGATGAGTGTTGCTGAATCTGACGATACAGCGTTTTTGAAACCCTTAAGGTTCGGCTAGAAACACAATGAAATGACTGTACAGTTCAACAATACCTAGTCATTTAATATCCTCAGTTTTTCAAACTACTGGTTAAACTACCAGTTAAACTACTGGTTAAACCACCGCTACAGGTTGCGATCGAGCCTGGAGAAACTGAGCCCGATCGAGCCACTAACTCGATCGAGCCATCGGCGTTACGTTGCCATCCAGAGGCTTGCAGGAGTAGGGGCTGGGTTGCAGGAGCTTGAGCCACGGATTCTTGATTCCCACGATAGTTAGACAGATCCCGGAGATCAGTCCAGCCACGATCGCCTACAATTTGCTGATTGGGGTTTTGTGGAATCCCACCGCGCCCGGTTGCAACAAACTGGCTTCCCTGGTTGGCAGCGCAGCCCGTTGCTATTTTTTGACTCGAATCAGATACGTTTACAGGCAACTCGGTTAATCCTGCGTTGGGATCAGTCCCGATCGTATTCACTTGTACATTGCCGCTCAAACCAAATTCAGAACTTGCTGTAATATCATTATCGGGGGTTAGCTGCCCTCGGAACTTTAAGCCTAGAATTCCCTGGGTTGTAATATTAATGTTGCCACCCTTACCTCTAACGGCATTGGCAATAATGTCACTATTTTCCAATCCCAAAATGATTGGCGATTGCAGAGTTATGTTGCCCCCGTCCCCCGTCCCTTGAGTGGAAACGCTAATCACACTGCCATGGCGCATGAGCAGCAGATGACCATGATTGAGATAGATGTTTCCACCACTCCCAGACATGGTAGAAGCTGTAATGCTGGCTTTGCCATCTAACAACGTAGATTGAGTATTGAATCGGATATCGCCTGCTTGTCCAGGCCCATCATTCCGCACAGATAGCGTTGCCCGATCGGTAATTTTTAACACTGGAGTATTAATGGTCACTGTGCCTGCATTCCCTGTCGGGATGGCGGGTACCCTCAAGAAGGCTTGGGTTCTAGGATCAACAATTTCCACGGCCGCCAGCAAGCGACTAGGGAGCGCAAGCCCCTCCGCCACACCTCGCATTTCAACGGACTCTGTCGCATTGACTGTAATGTTACCCGTTGAACCAGACGCCAGCGCCGTCGAACCAATCACGCCACTTTCTCGTAGCAATAATCTTGATGTATTGATTAGCACATCACCAGCATTGCCTGCACCGATACTACTGGACACGATCGAACTTGACGACGCGGTTGCCGGAACTGCATCTGCAATTTCAATCAAGTCTGCTACATTCACCGTAACCTGTCCCGCTTGACCAGTACTTGCAGTCGCAGAGAAAATACTTCCCCCCCGGAGAAGTTGAACATGATTGGCTGTAACTAGAACCTCCCCAGCCTTGCCACTGCCAAAGGTTGCACTCCCGATTCCAGAAACATTGATAGGATTGGTCCAATTGAATCCATGGACTTCTAGGCGATCGCGAACATTCACATTCATATTGCCGCTCCCAGCCGGTGTAAAAGTCCGGGCTTCGATGCGAGCGCCATCCTGGAGCAAAAGTTGGTTAGCCGTGATCCTCACCCCTTCCACCGTTCCCAACCCTAGGTTGGTTGAATAAATTCCATTTCCCCACAATCCATCGACTGTATTTCCAACCAGATGAATAGAATCCGTGGCATGAATGACGATTCCACCCGCAGACTGGGAGCCAACGCTATTTTTCAGGACAAAAGACCCATCCGCCAAACTGATATTGCGTCCCTGCAAAGCGATCGTACCGCTATAACCGCTGACATCCAGCAGGGATTGATCGGCAAGATGGATATCTCCAAACTGTGAAACAGATGAATAATCGCCGACCCAGCCTTGCTGCGTGGACGTGAGACTGACTTGGCCCTGGTTCACACTACTGACTTCTAGACGACCAACGCCTTTAATGGAGAGAATTCCACCCGAGAAATTTACATTTCCCCCCACTAACGCCAACGTTTGGCCAAACCCTGCCTGCAATCCGATCGGGCTCTTGCTGGCATCAAACGGTAGAAATCCGCCCCCCTCAAGCCGATGACCCGTGTTTTGGACGGTGATTTCCCCTGGATTTTGCCCCATTTGCAGACCGATCGGAGCGCTCATCGTTAGCAAGGGCACAGTGCTGGAATTCGTTGCACTGAACGCTGTCCCATCGGCAAACTGAATACTACTCGCAGTGGTTCCAATAAACGATCCCCCAAGATTGAGCGAGGCGTTCGGCCCAAATAATATTCCAATAGGATTGAGTAAAAATAAGCTGGCACCACCATTGGCTTTCAGCAACCCATCAATGTTGGAAGCCGTCCCCCCCGTCACCCGCGCAAAGATATTCTGCACATCTAACGCATTGTTAAAAAAGGCAGATCCGCCCGTGGGCACTGAAAATTGGCTAAAGCTATGAAATAAATTGCCGCCCGATCGCCCACCGCCATCGATCGTGAAATCCCGTGCGTTAGGACTGCTCACTGTCGTAGGTAAGCTACCATCCGGAATCACTTGGGCATTGGCGATCTCCATCCAAGGGCCGAAACCCATTAAAACACCCAATACGCCAACGATCGACCGAACTTTCATCCAAGGACTCCACAAACAGTTATGTTAGAATTCCCGGCACCGTGTTTTTTTAGCTCAGTAAACTCACATAATCAAGTTTTCCATTTTTACAGAGTCTTGACTGTTTGAAAATTGTTTTCGCTACAGGTTACGATCGCGTCTGCGACAACAGGGATAGGACTTGCAATCAGAGCGATCGTGCCATCTACGTTGCGTTGAAACCCCGATGCTTGGATGAGAATCGGTTGCGTTGCAGGAACGGGATCTGTAATACTTTGCTTGCCACGATACGCAGACAGATCTCGCATATCCTCCCAAGGACGATCGCCCACAACTTGCTGGTTGGGATTTTGTGGAATTCCACCGCGCCCGGTTGCAACAAATTGACTGCCCTGATTCGCAGCGCAGCCCGTCGCTATTTTTTGACTGGGGTCAGTTACATTCACGGGTAATTCGGTTAAGCCCGCATTCGGATCAGTCCCGATCGTATTTACTTGTACATTCCCACTCAAGCCAAATTCAGAGCTGGCAGTAATATCACTTTTAGGTGTTAACTTTGATCTAAATTGCAATCCTAATAGTGCCTGGGTCGTGATATTGATATTTCCACCACTTCCGAGGATAGCATTTGCTACAATGTCACTATTTTCATTTTCCAGTCCTACGATCGCTAAAGCATTAATATTGATATTTCCACCTGTGGAAGCTCCTTGTGCATTGGTAGTAATGTTGCTACCCCGACGCAGTAATAACACTTCCTTCGTTGTCAGATTGATATTTCCCTGACTCCCACCATTCACTTCAGCCTGAAGACTCGCACCATTATCCAAAAAGATGTTACGGGCATTCACATTCAGGTTTCCAGCATCTCCAGAACCCGTGTTGCTGACTGCGATCGTCGCACCATCCCGCACTTGAAGTCGATCGACGATGAGATTCACCGACCCTGCGGAAAAGCCCGTTGTGGAAGAAGCGGAGAGGGTGCTGGGAAGAGACTGCCCCGGCCTTAAGGATAAGGATGGAGACACCCCTTGCACATCTAGGTTTTTAACATTGAGGTTCACATTTCCTGCGACCCCGCTCCCTTCTGTTGAAGACGTGATCTGCCCTCCATTAAAGACTCGCAAACTATTCGCCGTGAGATTAATATTGCCGCCCTGCCCTGTGGCATTCTGACCTAATGCAACTGTAATCCCACTCACCCCTTGACTGTAACTATCAATCCGGGGATCACTAACTTGCACATCCGTCGCTTGAATCGTAATATTTCCCGCAGCACCTTGACCCGCCAATGCAGCGATCGGACTACCGGAGATGGCACTGGAGATGGTTCCTCCCTCCATCACAGACAGTCGGCCTGTATTAATCGTAATGTCGCCCCCTTGACCGTTGACCAAGGTTTGCACAGAGCTAATCACCGCACTGGTAAACCCCGCTGGTGTTGTGCCCCGAATCTCTAAACTTTCCCTTGCCGTAATGGAGATATCCCCTGCTGTCCCCGTTGTAATGCTGGGCAGCCCTGTAAAGAAATTAATCGAACCCAATAAATCCGTGCTAATGCGCCCCCCATCCAGCAACCGTACCCGATCGGCATTCACCGTAATTGCGCCACTGTCATTCTGTTGCCCACCTGCAACCAGTGTGGTGATGGCCCCTGAAACGTAGACGCCAGTGAACGGATTCGGAAACGGGCTGTAACCAGCCACTTCTACATCGGTCGCACGCACGCTAATATTGCCGGTTTTGGCATTGTTGATCGGGGCAAAGGTGAAAAAGTTAGTCCCATAGTTGAGGGATTGCACCCAGGCACCGTTGGCAAGCCGTAATTTTTGCGTGTCGATCGTAATGTCCCCAGCCGTTGCACCACTTTCTGAAACACTTGTGAACACACCCGCAGGCATATAATTTTCAGGATGGGAAACACCCAGCAAATCCACAAATTCCGTCGTTTGGATATGAATCCCTTTACCGTGGCCATTCGCACCGGTCAATGCTGAAATGCCTGCCCCATCCTGCAAGGTCAAACCCCGCCCTCGAATATTGATGGGGCCTCCTATAGCCCCTGTGGTATCGATATTGGAGGACTGCCGTAACGTGATGGTGCCCCAAGTGGGAGAGGACGATGAACCGGCCAATTGCCAGTTCCCCACCGTCGGCAGATTCACAGTGCCATTCTGGACAGCCCACAGTTCCACTTGGCCATCCGGTACAGCCAGGTTGGCGCTATTGATGTCGATTTGCCCACCGACCAATGCCAGAGTTTGATTGGGAGTCAGCGATAGGGTTGGGGGGCGCAACAAAAAATTGTTAGCAGGCGTTCCTTGCACTGTTATCGCCCCAGCATTGGCTCCCATTTGCAAGCCCACAGGTACACTCATCGTTAGCAGGGGGGAATTACTGGGACTCACTGCGCTGAACTCTGTCCCATCGGCAAACTTGATGCTATTAGCAGTCGTGCCAATCAACGATCCCCCCAGCTTCAGTGAGGCATTTGGCCCAAATAATATTCCACTGGGATTCAGTAAAAATAAGCTAGCACCACCATTGGCTTGAATCAGGCCATCAATGCTAGAAACCGTTCCCCCAGTCACTCGTGCAAAAATATTCTGCACACTTAACGCATTATTAAAAAACGCTGAACCACCTGTGGGAACTGAAAACTGGCTGAAGCTATGAAACAGATTCGTCCCCGTCAGAGTGCCGTTCTCGATCGTAAAGTGATTACCACTTTGAGAAACGGTTGTCGGTAGCGTGCCATCGGGAATGACTTGAGCTTGGAGAGGGTGCATTCCCCCTAGGCCGATCGCAACCGCAAGTACAAGGGCGTTAACACTAACAGACTGAGATCTCCCTAGCCACGTCACTACGCCGGTCATGATGAGTACTCTCACAGTTTGCAAAGAAATCAAAAGGCTGTTTTCAGTTTTCCCCTATATCAGCAAAATCAACTGTAATTTTGTATTTTTTGGTAGAATAGTCTGTTTTAAGTCGTTTTACTTAGTACATGTATTATTTTTTCGCGATCGATTCCAATCACCGAACCAAACAGCCCCCGTTGCATCCACACCCTAACGATTCCAGAAATGCCTGTCACAGAAAATACCTGTCACAGAAAAGCAGGCCAGGAATTCTCCCGACCTGCTTTTTCAATGGATTCAAGCTCGAACGAACGGGATTAAAACGGTGTGTAATTCACTGAGAAATACAACCCATTTTCCTGGAGCGATCGCTTCTCCCCTTCGACCGACACCAGGGGAATGCCCCAATCTAGCCGTACAGACAGGTTATTGCCCTGCTTCCAAATCAACCCCAAGCCCATCCCAATCAACGTTTCTGGATCTGGATTATCTTGCTTGGAGTTCCAACCCGTTCCGATGTCAATAAACGGAGCCAATTGCAGAACCGTTCCAGATTTCAGCGAACGCACGATCGGCAGACGTAACTCCGCCGCCACCAACGCTCCACTATCCGTTAATAGCGCATCCTGACGATAGCCCCGCACCGTCATTTGCCCCCCTAGCCCCATTTGCTCCAAGGGCAGCAGGGAGTTATTGGTCAACTGCACGTCGCCCTTCAGCAAAAATAGCGCATCTGGAGCGAACTGCCGTACCCACTGGGCCTGCCCCCGCCAAGAAACAAATCGGCTGTCGGGTTGGCCTTCGTTGGTCGTCGCGCCAAACCAGTCCACGCCCACGCTAAACTGCGATCGTAGCGCCAAGACATGGTGATTACTACGTTGCGTATAGTCTTGGAAAAAGCGTAGGGCAGAAACCTTGGTTTTCCCTTCTGAGTCTGCACCCGGCGAGAGCGGGAACGGCCCAATGTTATCTAAGCCCAGTTCCGTTTGGCTTTCCTGCCGCGAAAAACTAAAGCCCATGGCAAACTCTTCCGTCGGCTTCTGCACCAGCGGCTGACGATAGCTGAGTTCGTAATAGCGCGACTTGGATTGAATATCCAACACACTAAACGGATCCTCTAGAACTCGGTTCCAGGACGTACCGTAGGAGAAGGACACTGTGCCATTGCGGGCATTGATCGGCAGCAGATAACTTAAATCGATCGCGTTACTACCGTTGGTGTTGGTATAGCCCAGGGTGATCGTATCGCCCCAGCCCAGCAAGTTCGCTTCCTGAAGTTCCACCTTGCGCCGGAAACTACCTACACTGGGCGATCGACCATTGTCTAAGGAAAACGTTGTGGAAAAAGTATCCGCTTCTTGAACTTCCACCTGCAAAATATTGCTACCGGGTCGCACACCAGTTTGCAAGTCTGCGGAAACCCCTTGAATCCGAGGATCCAGCCGTAACATTTGTAGGCTTTCTAGCAACCGATCGGTTTTGATGGGAGTGGAGGCTCCGCGTTTAATGCGATCGCGGATATAGGGGGTTCTCAGCCGTCGATTACCCGTAATTTTAATGTCTTCTAATTTTCCTTCAATTACTTCGATCGTCACGACCCCATTTTTCAGCGTTTGGGGGGTGACGATCGCCCCCGTTGTGACATAGTTATTGTCGGTGTAGAGCTTCGTAATGACATCCCGCGCTTGCAGCAACTCCGCAAAGGTAATTTCCCGTCCGACAAAGGGAGCTGTCACCACCGCAAACTGCTCTGGCTTAAAGACCGTACTACCCACCACGTCAATCCGATCGACGCGCACCTTGGCGGTCATATCCTCATTGCCCAAGGGATCGGCACCCGGCAGTTGGGGCGCAGGCAATTGTTCGCCGTTGCTGGGCTGGGTGGGGAGAACGTCGGACGGCAGCGGCGTCACTGGAGGAAGGGTTTCAATCCGCCCCGGAGCCCCATTAGAGGGAACGGTTGGCCCCCCCGTGTTTTGTGCAATCAAGGTTTGCCCGATCGGGGTTTGCGCGACTGAAGTTTGCGCGACTGAGGTTTGCCCGATCGGGGTTTGCGCGATCGCTACCGACTGTCCGCAT
The DNA here is from genome assembly GCF_014697025.1 of Alkalinema sp. FACHB-956. Classification (NCBI taxonomy): domain Bacteria; kingdom Bacillati; phylum Cyanobacteriota; class Cyanophyceae; order Leptolyngbyales; family Leptolyngbyaceae; genus Alkalinema; species Alkalinema sp. FACHB-956. The sequence goes on from NZ_JACJRC010000012.1 coordinate 38,145, forward strand.
AGCTGACTACACAAGCCCAAGGTAACAGCCAATCCGACAGACAACGGCGGAAGTGAGGAAAGTGTGCGAGGAACGCTGTCCCATTCCTGACGACGGGTAATAGTAGCCATGCGACGGTGGTGAATTTTCATTGAAATATGGTTCCAGAATGCCCATAAAACTCCATCAACCTGCAAATCCCAGAGATTTAAATCCTTAATAGTTCGTAACATCCAGGTTCACAACGACCCAAAAATGGGTTCAAAGCCTTTTTCAGCCTTGGTTTGAGCGATCGAGCCTGCCTCCTTATGCCTGCCTCCTCACGGCCTGCCTCCTCACTCTGGGGTAATGTCCGCCGTGGGACTTGTGATCCTTGGATGCCATCCCGTTCCCTGCTGTAGCAGTTGCCAACCGAGCCTGCCGATCAGCCGATTCGAGACCGATCGCGCGATCGCCATCAGGGGATAGGCCCACTGGAGCCATGGGTAGTTCATCGAGGGTTCCAGCGTTTCGGGGTGGGAGGATTGTGGGTGGGAGGATTGTGGGTGAGGGGCTTGCAGATGAGCAGCAGCAGTCACAGTCGCTGTCACACTGGAGGGTAGACCCTCAGCAGCATTACCCGATCGATCGTCCGGCTCAGTTCGGGAAATATCCGCGTATGCTTGACCAGCGAACGAATTACCCAAATTTTGCCCTAATAAGCTTGAGGAATTTTTAGGGTAATTCAAGTTAGTTGAATTGGATTGAATGTGTTCTGGATGCCAAAGATCTTTATGTTTATACAATGAGCCTCCACCAATTTGGTAATTAACTAGTAGGTTAAATCGATCGGTAATTCCTACTGGCAGTAATCCCTGACTGATTAAGCTCTCGACAACCCGACGAATCTTTTCTCGAATAGCCTTCTTACGATTCTCTGATTTCTCAATTCGATCGGAATTAGAATCTTGAGAACTTGCTGGATCGATCGTTTGCTTGCCGTATTGAAAGTAATGGCTGTTTTCAATACATCTAGCCCATTCTTCAATCCGCTGTTTGAGTTCGTGTTGGTGCTGACACCAATCTTCGTAGCCCGGTAACGATCGAGCAATTCGATCAACTTCAATAATGAGATCTTGACCCGTTAATGGTTTTTGACCTGTGAGAACATGATGGAAAATGTAGGTTCTTAAAGTGATTCGACCAAGCAATCGATTGGTTTGTCCTCGTCCTGTCCAGCCCACTTCAATTTCCGCATTCAAATCGTTGAGAAACTTCTCTGCTTTCCCAGACAGTCGATGAATTCTCTGTTTTGCCTGTTTCAGAACCCGTTTAAAAACCAAGGGATCTAAAGCGTTTCTGCTCTGACATTGCTGCCAGACTTCGACAAAACGAGATTGAGCGTGGGAAACCGGCTGAAAGTCACTATCCAGCAAATAGGATCCCACTTGCAACGGTAGCCGATGAGCATTGAATAGGCTAAACTCGCCTTCCACAACGTAGGGCTTGGGATTAGGAAAAATTTCCAATTGCCCCGGATAGGATTTAAACCCGTAGTTGTCCAAAAGTGTAGACACCACTAAGGCGATTTTCCAACTAGTCTGCGGCTCGTCGAAGGGGAGATACAAATGGAGCCCCTGGCTGTAACTCGATGTCACTGCAAGATAGGAAATCAAACCTAGGGGTTCCAAGGCTCCTAGAATACGGGCGATCGCCAGGGGATCCTGTCGGGGGTGATAGGGACTGCCGATATCAATGTCTAACAGGATGTAATTAGTGGTGGAACCGAAGCGAACTCCGTAGAGCAATCCTCCCTGCTGAATCGCCCGATCGCTGAGGGGATGCCGACTTTCGGTGTGCCACTGGACTGTTTCACCCGCGACGGTCAGTTGCGCCCAGATGTAATCATAACGGTGGGGAAAGAGTGAGAGAAATGCATCATCCCACTCGGAAATGTATTGAAAATCCGCTTGCAAACTGGCTCGGTTTGACCGAGGCCGTGTGATTTGTACCATAGCCAAGTTCCAGATCTAGACAACAGTCCGATCGGAATAGGCGCACACCAAAATAGAGCGACTTAACTAGCATTGCCAGCACTAGCAAATTCACCCTAAGATGGGTACAGCACAGGTAACTTTGTCGCCCGCCAAAGCATAAAAGTTAACCTGCTGTCCTATTCTCGAAACCCTTAAGAGCCTTCTCGTTGCTAGCGGGAGGGCTTTTAAGTTGGGGGCAGAGTTCACTCCGCTCACAATGGATAGAGGAATCCCCTGATATCCCTGATCATGTATACCAAATCCCGATCGATCGATCTGTTCTGAGATCCGGGCAACCTGTAATCACTTTGATTACAAACTGCATCATCTGAGAAACTGAAACCTCTGTAAATTAAGGGACTTAGAAAAATAAAGGGGGTAGGGGGCTAGAAATGTTGGGGGTAGGGACTTAGATTTTTTGGGTGAGGGGGTCTAGAAGTCCATCCGAGTCTGGCACAACAATTGGGGGTGGGGCTCTAGAGATCTAAGGGGTGGGGGCTCTAGAGTAGTGTGTAATCAATCCTAGGGAAATAGGCTGATAGGTCTGGGTTTGGACGATCGTGATTACTGGAAATGGCGTTGGGGCTGGGGGTCTAGAGATTTTTTGTAATCACTGCGATCGGGGGGTAGGGTCTAGAAATCATGTAATCATCTCAAATCCTTGTCTAGCAAGGGTTATGCAAGATTGAGTTACCTTTGCTAGGCTGCAAGCTTCGTGGATGATTACAACCTCGATCGTCGGGAAACCCAGGGGGCGTGCGGTCATGCAAAGGTGACGGTCGCCTGAAGGTAACGGGAGGGCACCTGCCGGAATCGTAGACAAACGCAGACAATCGCAGACCCAGTGATTACAAAGTCTCGCGAATGATTACAGTCTCTATCTGCGAATGATTACAAAGGTTGGTAGCAGATCTGTAATCAGTTGGCAGGGAGGTCGAGTTCGAAAACCCGTTTCAGGATGGCCTCAGTATCCGCCGTAATCGATCGCTCTCCACTTTCAATCAGCGAAATTAAGCCTTGGCTGATCCCGCTGAAGGCGGCCAGTTTGCGTTGACTCCAATTGCGTTCGGTGCGCAGGGCTTTCACCTGTTGTCCTGTCAGGATGATGGAGCTGTCTGAAACAAGGTCGCTGCCCGCTGGAACGGAATGGGGCGTTTCTGCTGCCGCTAGCCGGAGATCCTTGCCATCCTGTCGTCGAATCCACAGTTGGGCTTTCAGAAGGTGATCAAAAAAGCCCCGAGGCCGTTGGTAGTTGCTACGTCCAAAGCCCAAGGGCTGAATTTCGGGTGGATAGGTTTCGGCGTCAAATTGCAATTCCCAACCCCGATCGTGGAGGGCTAGCAAATCATCATCCCAAGTGTTGACTAACTTTTTGCGAGCTTCACTATTAGTGGTCGCAAGATCAACTTTTTCCCGACCGTAGGCTATTTCCATTAGCATTTCCACAGTCAGGGGCGATCGTTGGCTGAACTGTGTTTGGAACATGAGCCAAACCATTAACCGAGCGGCCCCTTCTCGGTGTTGCCAGACGCTCATCACGCCTTCTAAGACATCCTGGGCAAGATAGCCCTGCTGATAAAAGGCGGTTTTTTCCCGCTGTCCTTCTTCGTTCAGGAAATACCTTGTCCACAATCCTGGACGCACCACAAAGGTAATGCCCGTTAATTCTTTTTTGCCGAAGAGCGTTTCTTGATAGTGATAACGGGTTCCTAAAATGTGCCAGAGTCGGCCTTCTTCAATGGTGAAGCCTTTGACTTTGCCCTGACGCGGCCAGGAAATAAAGGTGGTAATTTTGCAGGGTTGTTTGGCAATTTCTTCGATGAGGGCTAGCTTTTCCTGCCGGTTTTTATCGGTGCGTTTTTTCAGTCCTAGGTAGGCTTCGATCTGCTGGTCGGTGATGACGAGTTCCTGTTCCCAGGGGCGATCGAGCTGGGCGGCGTGGGCGGCGTAGATCAAATGCATACAGGCCGCGCGAATATCAAAGGTATCGATTACCGCGAGGGCAGCGGCTCCGGCTAAGGTGGAGGGATGCTCGGTTTCTAAATCTTCTGTGACCCAAAAGTGTAAGGCTCCTTGACCGTTTCCAATATCCTTGGCGTAGTAGAGTTTGCCGTTGGGATCGGGGGCCCAGGGGAGGTGTTTCCGTTGGGTGAGGATGTTGCTGGCTTCCCAGATGGGCAGGGCCGAGGCCATGCGAGTCGCGCGACTATGTTCAAATAGGTCGGGGCTGGCCTTGGGCAGGGTATCGGGTTTGCTGTCGGGCATTTTGGCAGAAGTCGGGGATGCAGCCGGATTAGGCTTAGCTTTGGGGGCTAAGGCTTCTGATGGCGTGGGTTTGGGTTTGGGTTTGCGAGCCATCGGGGTGCATTACTCCAACTTGAACGCGAGATCAGCGGCAAGGATTGCCTGGTGGCAAGGAACTCGTAAGGCTGAGTTCTTCTAATGAATCAAAGGCGAATCAAAAGTCACAGCTATGATAAGCCAAATTCTAAGAACGACGCAGATTGTTCAAAGGGATTTCATCTTGTACTACAATCAAGCGTAGTACAAGATGAAAAGAAGAATTAATGATCTTCTAATGGGCGATATTCCCCATCGATCGTCTGGACAAATATTAAGGATCGTGAACTAGCTAGAGCGTGCAAGTAACTAGCGTTACTATCTGCCGCTGAAATGATTGATCCCAAGATACTTGGAAGACGATATGGAGCGCACGAGGTAGACGTTGGCGTCGCGGGGAATTAGGTTTTCACCCTGAGTCACGATCGCCGAGAAAAATGAGAACTTTTACCCATTTTATGATGATTGTACACATATTGTAACAAAATGTTATAATTGCTTAAAATTGCTGCTCCTACACAGGTGCTAGATATGGATCTCGATCAAATCAAGGTGAGTTTGCAGAGTGAAGATCCCCAGGATCGGATGCGTGGATTAACGGCCCTACGTCACTTTGATGCAGAAGTAGCTGCACCAATCTTGATGACTCAAGTGGATGACACAGAAATGATTGTCAGATCCTTTGTAGTTATGGGGCTGGGGTACAAGCAAACCGAAGCAGGATTTACCAAGCTGCTTCAAGTCATGGAAGAAGATGTAGAAGCGAACGTGCGGGCCGAGGCTGCCGGGGCTCTGGGTAAATATGGATCGATCTCCATTCCCCACCTCGTCAAGTATTTTGAGCAGGATCAACACTGGCTGGCACAAATTAGCACGATCCTTGCCCTGGCTGATCTGCAATGTCCTGAGATTCTGCTCGATATCTGTCAGCGGGCTTTGCAGACGCCAGAATCGGCGATTCGAACCACAGCGATCGATCAATTACCGACCTTTGTTGGGACGGCATACCAGGAAAAGGCTTTATTGCTGTTGCTGAGCCAAGCCCAGGATCCGGACTGGTCGATTCGCCGCAATGTGGCAAAATCCCTACGCGCCTTTGCCGACGATCGGGCGAGGGCGCAACTCATAGCCTTCCAACGGGATGCCGATCACCGAGTTGTGGCCGCTAGCCTAGAAAATCTGATTTAATTTTTTGCAATTCTATAGAGGAATTGATCCACGAAGCTAGCGTTCTAGTTTGTGGATCAATTCCTCTGTCTTGTACTACATTTGCCAACTTTTATAGATTAATTGTGGTACAAGATATTGGTAACCACAATAGCGAGCCCTCTAGATCAACCACTTTTAAGCGAGTTCTAGGGAGGGATAGAGTAATTTTAATCTTTTCAGATAATTTTTTAAATCTTATCTTTTTGAATTAAAAATTAAACATAAATTATCGAATTGATAATACTCTGTTTGGGTTAAAAAGAAAAGAGAGTTGTCATAAGTCACATCTAAGCCTTGATTCATCGGGGTTAGATGCGATTTGTCAGCTTTTAACTAGCTTGTAGTGGAGCTAGTTAACCCGTTTTTCTGCCAACGAATGCGTTGTTAACTTTGTCCCCTATTGAACAAACTTCTATCTTTAATTTGTGATATACAAAGTTGGAGGTGAAAAAGAAATGCAATTCTCAATTCATTTCTATCCTCGAGCCAGTTGTGTTTTTGAGTGGTTCGTATTGCAATGGACAAAATGATGTTAGGAGTATTTAACTTCATCTTTCCAACTAATGTTCTATGTTGAGGCTTCAGTAGGTGAAGTCTTACGTCCAAAGTATTGTTCATTTACTACAACGCTAGCTTAATCTAAGATTTTCTTGCTGCTCTATACTAGGTGGTCTTTTCGGCTAGAAAAAATCTAGAGGTGACTGTCTAGTGAAATTTTCGAAATCAATTCGAAAAAGCTAGCGATGACAACATTCAATGTCCTTTTCTAGACTCGATCGCGCACGTTTCGAGTCGCAACATCAATCGACTAAAAATTGAAGAAAGCGTTTTGCTTTCATCGATTTAGTTATCGCAATTTTTGTGTTTTGTGATTCTAATAGCGCTTTCTAAGCCGTTATTGAAATGGTCTAGAAGATTTTGACTGCTTTAACGTTGAAGTTACTTGCAGGATATTGCGCTATTGGTTCTCATAAGCATCTGAATTGTACAGAGAAAATTTTTTTAATGCATTTTAATGCAGAGGATTCCCCCATGCTAAAATCCTTAGCCGATCAGCTCTACTATCCCTTCGAAACGCCTGTAACCCCCTATGCAGATGAGATTGAGCTATCTACTCGGCAGTGGGTGCAGGATTTCAAAATGTTGCCAGACGTATCCACTTTCCAACGGTTCTGTCGCATTAACTATGGTTGGCTGGGTGCTCGCTTCTTTCCCTATGCTACGAGTGAAGCAACGACGATCGGTTCTCACTGGATTGCTTGGTTATTTACGTTAGATGATGAATTTGATGAGCAGGCAGTGGGCAGTAGTCCTAAAGTTTTAGCCCAAGCGTTCCAGAAATTCATTGATATTTTGAACGGGGGGAAAGGGTCTCAAACGCCCCTCTCGCGATCTCTAATTGATTTGCGGGAACGGACCCGTGCCCTGTCACCTGACGACAGTTGGTTCCCTCGCTTTGTGATTAGCGTTCAACAATATTTTGATGCTTGCACTTGGGAAGCTCGCAATCGCATTAAAGGTCATCCCCCCGATTTAGAGTCCTACATTCGTTTGCGACAACATGCAGGTGCCCAAACGATCGTAGTTGCCTTGATCGAAATGATGGAGAATATTATTCTGCCGGATCATGTCCGTAATCATCCCCGCATCAAAGCCCTCACGGATATGACGCTGAACTTAATGGGATGGGGCAACGATATTTTATCCGTTGATAAGGAACTTCACGCAGGCGATGTGCACAACTTGGTTTTAGTCTTGGAATATGAGTATGCACTCAGCCGGGATGATGCTTACACTTGGGCGATCGAAGTGCATAATCAAGAGATGCGACGGTTCCTTCTGTTTGAACGCAATCTACCCACCTTTGGCACCGATGCTGCGGGTAACGATCTAGATGCTTATGTTCAACGTTATTTGTTAGGACTGCGCGCCTTAATTCGGGGTTCTGTCGATTGGACGCTGATTGATGCTCCGGTTCGCTATGCTGAACTGAAGCCAATTTCAAATCAAGCTTCCACGGCCAATAACAGCCTGGTTGTGACAGAAGCCGCCTAACTCCTTCTACGCCATCCTGACTGCTCCTTTAACCCTGATGCTCACCCCATGCTGAATCAAGAACTCAATCCCTTTCAGCTACAGGTGAAAGCGTTGCAATATCAGTTTTCAGTTGCCCATGATGTGTTGAATCATCAGGAACTGGATAATCAGTGCTTAAGCATCTTGGTTGAACACAGTCAGGATATGATTTCCCTCGCCTCGCTCAAGGGTGAGATTATTTATCTCAATCCAGCCGGAAAAGCGCTAGTGGGGCTGCATCATGATTTCACTCAGCGTACGCTTCCGGCTCAAGCATTTTTTAGTCCAGAAGATTTTTTTGAAGTTCAGGCGGTTTTAGCGAACTTGCCGGAACAGGGGAGTATTCACCAGGAACTCTGGTTGCGCCACTTCCAAACCCAAGAGCGCATTCCGGTTGCTTGCCATGCCTTTTGTGTTCCCCATCCTGAAACGGGAGAACCGATCGGGTTTGGTTCGATCAATCGTGATAACCGTCCTCAACGACAAACCGAAGCGCAGTTGAGGCAACTTCTAGCGGAAAAAGAGCAGCTGTTACAGGAAAAAGAAAGCCTGCTCCAGGAAGTGCACCATCGCGTCAAAAATAATCTGCAAATCATCGCAAGCTTGATCAACTTGCAACAGCATACACTGAGTGACCCAATGGCGATTGCTGCCCTGCAAACGAGTCAAACTCGGATTCAGTCCCTGGCCATGGTGTATGAGCGCCTAGATGAATCCGATAGCTTCGCGCAACTCAACTTGGCTGACTATATTCCGGAACTAACCCAGTACCTGTGTCACACGGATGCATTCGCCCACCCAGTAGTCACTCAGTTTGATTTAGTGCCAATTGGGTTGTCGGCAGATGCCGCGATCGCCTGTGGATTGATTCTGCATGAGCTAATCGACAATGTGATTCACCATGCTTTTCCAGATCAAATAGTTAGGACTCTAACTATTCAGCTTCGTGCGATTGCTCAGTCTACGGATTTAGGCACCCTATGTCGGATCCGTCTACAGGATAATGGCATTGGTTTGCCGGAAGATGTCAATCCGCATCAAAGCGAAACCCTGGGGTTTCAGTTAATCATCTCGCTTCTGCAAAAACTCCGTGGCACGTTGGAGTACGATCGCGGATTGAACTGTTTCCAACTTACCTTCCCGATCGATGCTTAGCGAACAATGTAGAAATACAGTCCCACGTAGATAGGTGGATGGGTCGATGGGTCGATGGGTGAATGAATCGAGAATGTGATTTCTGAGAAAATTTCGTAAGCTTGTTTCAAGCACTGTTTAACCTTGCCCGTAATATTGTGAATGTATTAAATCCACAGCACTGAAGAATCGCCAAAATTTTTCGATACATTCGTTGGACTTTGATTATAATCAGTGGCACCCACCTGCATTTTGCAGCAAAATTCTGAGAAAAAGCTGTGGAGTAACGTTACTCCACGATCGGTTTGATCTTGAACCTTCAACTATTGTCTAGGGGATCAGGTATAGTACAAAAGACTTGTTTCGCGTGAAGCTGAGTTTGATTGAATTAGGCTTTGGTGGAAGCACGTTATGTTCTATGACTGCAAATCTGTCAAAAATTCTTTGGGCTGCTGCCCTTGGGATCGTCGAGGCGGCTTGACTGTCAACCAGTGAATTAATCCATACTTCCCCATGCTGAATGCTGACGTGGAGTAACGTTACTCCACAAGATTAATCAAGATCAATCAAGATCAATCAAGATCAATGTTCTCCAAGCAGTTATTGCTTTGTAGGATCCTTGGAGATTATTCATTCATTTTGACCCTTTTTCGAGATTACCAATACCCATCATGGCCGCAGCCAAATCTGGAAAAAATCAAATCCGCATTATGATCGGCAGTAATGCTGGCGGTTCTGGCAAAACGACAACGTCGGTACACCTAGCCTATGGATTGGGCAAACGGGGCTATAAGGTGACGATCGTAGAACTAGATTATTCTGGTTCGCTCAGCTCCTTTACGGGATTGCCCATGAACCCCACGGAAGATCAGTCGATCGCGACCGTCCTCCACAAAAGCTTTAAGGGGAACTACCCGCTGCAACCTGTGTGGTCGAATAAACTGTCTACCGTTACGGCGATTCAGGGGGGTGAAGCGATTCGGGATTGTATTCGGGAAGTCCCGATTAATGCCCGAGGCCACTACACCCTCCAGGATCGGTTACTGGACTATCCCCTGGAAGCGGATGTCGTTATTTTTGATACGCCAGCCTCCCTGGAACCCATGGGAGTTATGGCACTGGCCGCAAGTACCCATGTGCTGTCACCGATTAAACCGGAAATTAAAGATGCTCAGGGGCTTTTCGGCTTTTTGCGCTGGTACGATACGACGATCGAAGAATTGCGGTTACGCCCCCAACCGGACATTCTAGGGTTTGTGCCCATGCGGGTCGATTACATGAATAGTGGAACCCATCGGGATGTCCTGGGGGTCGATCGTAAGGGGCAGACCCAAAGCAATATTGATGTCGCTACGACTTTACCAGGACTGCTGGATAGTGTGGGGATTCATTGTTTCCCGCCGGTGAAGGAATCGAAAAATTACCTCCGAGCCTGCGTCGATGGTTTGCCCCTACCGCTCTACCGTCCCGGTTTACCTGCGGCTCAGGATTTTGATCCCATCATCGATCGCATTATTCAACTGTTGAAGTCATAGACCAGCCGAGGCACAACAGCGGCTGTCCTAGAGTGGCGATCCGGGTTTCAACCGAGTGTTAATCAGGTGTTTGCAAGGAGTTTGATAAGGAGTTTGATGATGGGAAAAGTGGGTACAAACTTGCTAGCAGGCTTCCAAGGCGTGCGTGAAAATCAGGAACTAATTTCCCTGCGCGCTCAAGTGCAGGAATTACAGGAAGCCCTAGCGCAAGCCCGTGCGGGCAACTTAGATGAACCCCAAAAGGCTGACTTAGACCAGCGCATGGAAGGGCTGACGGCAGTTCTGCAACAAACGGGAGGGGTTCATGAGATAGCCCTTGATTTAATCGATCGGGATGAAGCCCAACCCCGTACCGTTTTCCCAAAGAGCACCATTCAAGAACGGATGGAAAGCCTGCGCTACCATGGCCAAAAGACGCCGATCATTGTGATTCCGGGGCAGGATGGCCGCTATCGGCTATTTGATGGGGAATTGCGCTTTCGATCGGCCCAGAAGCTCCAGTGGACAGAATTAAAGGCGGTTTTTCTGCCAGAGGAAGAAGTCACTGACGCCCGTGATCTCTTTGAAGGGCAGGTGATCACGAGTATCCATTCCCAACGGCTCCATGATCTGGATCTGGCGACGGCTTTGGTGCGTCTAGCGGTGGAGCATCATCCAACGCTCCAAGGCCAAGAAGATCGCTTTGGTACTCTACTAAATACGGCATTGCGCCGACTGGAACGGGAGGGCAAGTTATCGGAACTAGCAGAGATTCGGCTTGCGGATCCCGATCGGCAAACCCAATGGATCGAAGAAGCTGGATTTCGCGAGTTTGAAGAACAGCAACTGTTTGCTACGATTTTGCGGTTGCAATTGAACCCGGTCTCGATTAATTCCAACGTTTTTCCACTCTTGAAGTTGGCGGAGGATCTGAAGGAAGTCATTCGTACGGAAGGGCTGGAAAGCAGCAAAGCCAGAGAACTAAACCGTCTGTCTGCGGAAAAGCTGAACCAAACCGAAGAAAAAGCGAGTCAAATTCGTCAGCAGGTGACCCAGGACGTGATCCAAAATCGGTTGTCGCTGAATGAAACTCGGAAGTTAGTGCAACAAATGATTCAGGCCCATAATCCCCAAGTTCGATCTGCTCCAAGTAACGATCGCTGGGTCAAGAGTGTTGCCGCGATCGAAGTAGATAGTATTGCTGATGCTGCTATTTTGAAAGAACTCAAAGCGGTGTTAAAAGCCAAATTGGATGAGGTAAGCCAAGCATTGCGCAAGTAGCCTCAGAATCGTTGATCCGTCAGCAAGAACTTGTGGAGTAACGTTACTCCACGGAAGAGCAAGCCCCAAAAATCCTAGCTCATTTCTAATAAAACTTTGAGTGTACCTTTTTGTTGGGCTTGGTCAAAGGCGGCGAGTCCTTGGCTCAGGGGATACCGAGCTTGAATCAGAGGGGTGACATCAACTTTGCCCTGGGCGAGGAGATCCAGCGCCGGGGCAAAGGGGCCACACCGGGAACCGACGATCGTTAATTCATCCACCACGATCGCGGACATATCTAGACTTAACTGCCCTGCATAGGTACTCTTCAGCACGATCGTGCCCCGAGGCCGCAGCGATCGACGGGCTGTTTCAAAGCCGCTGGGATTTCCGGTACATTCCACCGCAACATCATAGATGCTTGGAGTCACTTGATCAGCCAAGGCAGTGGCAATTCCCCGATCGCTCAAATTGGCGAGTTTGTCGGCGTGGCGTCCCACTGCCAGTAATTCGCATCCGGTTAAGGCCAGCGTTTGCGCCACCAGTTGCCCTAACTTGCCATCGCCCACCACAAGCACCCGATCGTTGGCCGTAATCGTGACCTGTTCTAGGATTTCCAGGGCGGCGGCTAGGGGTTCCGTAAAGGTAGCGGCTTCGGTGGAAATGGTGTCGGGCACAAGGTGTAGATTTTGCACTGGAAGACAGAGGTAATCGGCAAATGCGCCATTGTGGTTGACAATTCCCAGCACCGATCGATTGCGGCAATGGGTGGGCATTCCCCGCTGACAGCAATCGCAATGCCCGCAAGCGGCATTAATTTCCCCGACGACCCGCTGATTAATCAAGTGCTCTGGCCCGCGATCGACGATGCCAACGAACTCATGACCCAGAATACCTTGGTAGGGATAGTAGCCGCGCAGCAGTTCCAAATCGGTATTGCAAATTCCTGCCCGCAGAACTCGAATTCGGGCTTCGTTGGGAGCGGGTTCTGGTAGTGGTAGATCATCCCGTAGGGTGAGTTGTTGATCTTGTAGCCAAAGTCCTTGCATAGTCATGGGTAAAACTGAATGGGTAGAAAGTAGAGCGGTAAAACTAAATCAGTAAAAATCGCCGCTTTCAGTATCTCACAAAGCTTTGAGGCGAGTCTGTCAGCCTGTGGTGTAACGTTAGTCCACAGAGTGAGAATAGCCTGGAGATTCCAGATCAGCTTTAAATGAACGTGAGTTCGATGAATTTGTGGTGAGGCGCGATCGTCGGGGCTGCTGCGCAGCGAAGATCGGGGAACTTCTCCCCGCCCCCCTGCGATGTCAGGGGACTCTACTCCCCCGACACCCCCCGAAAGTGAACTCTCCGTCAACGGACAGGGGATTGGTAAGGGACACTGTAGTTGTCGAACTCACGTTCAGTTGAATCAGGTTTAGCCCAGCTCTTACCGAACTGCTCTCTGTGTGGTGTAACGTTAGTCCACAGGTCATACTTTCTTTGATGGTTTTCTGTGGTGTAACGTTACACCACAGGTCATTCCTTGACGTTCTTAGTCTTCTGGGCAAGTGGCAGAGTCCTCGATCGCCTGTTTTACCCAGACTTCTGGCGAATAAAACTCTCCCCGTTGCTCTAGCCGAAAATTCCCTAATAACGCGCCTAACCAAATTTCAATCCAGGGCAAATTGAGGACAAGCGGCAAATCTAGTAGGCGCATTTCAGTCGCCTGGGATTGTAGACAACCCGCGATCGCCTGCGTCCAATCGGAGACATTTTCATCGTGGGCGAGTTGTAGTGCTTGCTCTTTATTCGTAATTTCGGGATGAGGATTTTCAGTTGAATGGGGTTCGAGTGAACCGCTGAATTGTCCAAAATCCCCTTCCAATTGAGGGGTTAAATTTTGTGCTTGCCACTCATCTAAGAGTCCGAGGAGGGTAGATTTGTCCACAGGAGTGACGATCGTGCCAGTCGGTTTTGCCTTCGATTTTCGGGAACGGGGCAGAGGCGGTTCCACTAAATCCGTTAAGTCTAGTGCCATAGTTTGGCGTACCAGATCAGCAAAAAAATCATCTTCAACGATCGGATCGCGATAGGCATCTTCCCACTCGCCCATCAATGCCTGCGCCCGCGACTCGTAAAGTTCTGCCAGTTCCAGCAACAGATCCCCCGCCAATTTCAACTGCTGAAGCTGGGAAAATTGGGTTAAGACGGGGTCAATGTCTGCCAACAGCGATCGTAAATCCGCAATCTCCGGCATTTGTTTGGCCCGCTGAAGATTTTGATTGGCCCGTGGCCAGTTTGCTGCGGTGAGATGATTCTGCTCAGTCATTCGCGACCTCCGGGGCTGTAGGGATTGAGGTGTGCTCCGTGGTAGGGACAAGGCCGAATGGGACATTGAGCGATCGAATGCTGAACCTGGCTAGCAAACCGCTCAAAGCCCGATCTTCGACCGTTGCCGTAGCGATCGTACAGCGCATCCAGCAGTTGCTTAGCGTAGGCTTTCACGAGGCGAGGCGGCAGGCCAAAGGTGTGTTGGGGTTCCGTGCGGGCGATCACCTGGTTGCCCATCCACAGTTCAGCGTAGAGGGCATGAATCACGACTTCATCCTGTACCTGACGTGGCTTATCAACGTAGGTGTGCAGCACCACATAGGGCACTACAGGCAACGGGACTGATAATTCTGCGATCGCGGCTTTTTGGCGTTTCTGATCCTTGCCTTTGCGGTAATAGGAACGCCGACTATGGCAGATCTCATCCTTCCAGCAGCCATCGCCACCTAAAGTTACATCATGGAGGTGGCGTGCTTCGTTGGCCGAAAGTAAGCTACAAGCCCAGCACTTTTCGTTTGTTCGTCGCCCCATATTTGTCTGCTGCTGTTATCAATCAATCAATACCGCTGAATCTCGTCCAGTATCGCTCAGTGTCGCTCAATGTCGCTCAGTGTTGCTCAGTATCGCTCAGTGTCGCTCAGTGTCGCTCAGTATCCCTGGAATCTCTCCGAAAGACTGTGGATGGCTCTTCTGATTGAGAGGTAATTCATTTTACCCCTAGATTTCCAAGTTGGTCTGTTTAATTTTCTGATCTAATTCTGATAACAATAATCTAAATTATTTAACTCAGATTATTATTAGATTACTAAAGATGCTTAAACAATGGGCTACTGATTCAAACCAATTTGGATCCTCATAAGCTTCCTCGATCGCCATGCAAGACCCTGATCTTCCAGATTCCTCAAGCGAAACGGCTTTGCGCTGGTCAGCCGAGCCGATTCTTCCGATCGTCATTGTTCCGCTGGAAACAGAGGGAGAACAAGAGAGCGATCCTGCTGTCAATGTGTCACTAGAGCCGCACCTGCAACTCATTGAGCAATTTCTCCAAGCAAAATCCGCTGGCAGCACCCAAAAAGCCTACCGCCACCAGCTCCTGAAATTTGCGACCCATCTGGAAGCGATGGAAAATTCCCTAGATCCAACTAAAAAACGGTCACAACTCTGGGAGACCGTGACCGCTGAAGCGATTCGAAAATATATCCTTGCACTCCGCCAAGCAGGCCAAAAGCCGACTTCCATCAAGCAAACCCTGAGTGCAATTCAGTCGTTTTATAAATGGCTACGGCAACAGGGTCACTATCCCGCCACCCAAGCGTTACCGACGGATTTAATCGATCGTCGTCTGCTCGATCGCCGCTAGGAACACAAAAACTATGGGGCAGCGGGTTCTGGCGCAGGTTCCGCTACAGGTTCTGGTGCAGGTGCGGGTTCTGCTACAGGTTCCAGCGCAGGTTCTGGTTCTGGTGCAGGTGCAGATTCTGGCACGGGTTCTGCTGCGGGTTCTGCAACAGGTTCCGCTACAGGTTCCGCTACAGGTTCCGCTACAGGTGCGGGTTCTGAAGCAGGTGCGGGTGCCACAGGTTCCGTTGTAGGTGCGGGTTCCGCAGCGGGGGCCGGGGCCGCAGGGACGATCGGCGGCGCTGCGATCGGGAGCACAATCCCCCCTGCAGGTGCAGCTGGTTCTGCAGGACGGGCATTATCAGCGGTCGCAGGTGCACTTTGGCGTTTTTCAGCCTGCCATTGTTGATCTAAATCCTGGGTGATCGCTCGGTTGCGTTCCGCTTGCTGACGTTCTTCCGCACTCAGATTGTTATCTTCAAATTTGAAGCGAATGGGCCGATCGCGAAGTTCCGGCGGACGGGCTTCTAACTGTCGCCGTAACTTATCCATCAATTGCCCCTTGGCTTGATCAAACGCTGCATCCAGGTCGCGATCGCCACTGGAGCGTACCTGCTTGATATCCACCAAGCGTCCCTTGTCGTCGTAAACCGGCATAATGCGAGGCCGATACCCGGCTAGCACCCGTTTATTTTGACTGCGATCATAGGTAATCCCATCGTAGTTCGGTTTGGGTTTGGGCTTCGCGGGCTTTTGTGTTGCGGGAACGATCGCCAGGGGCTGGGTTGAGGGTTTAACTTGGGGGTTTGGTGCGGGGGAAGAGGGGGTCGAGGCTTTCGCGATCGGGGCAGATCCGTTGCCTTGACCGTTACCACTGCCAGATCCCTTTCCGGCACCATCGCCGCCATTGCCGTTCGCCTGTCCCCCCGTGCCTGCCCCTAACCCAGAATTCTTAAAAATTCCTCGGTCTTGCGGCGTAGAAGGCTTAGCAGGAGAGGGTGTGGTGGGCGTTGGCGGGGCAGATGCAGGGGTGGTAGGTGTCGGTTTCGGCTCCTCTTGCAGATCCCGATCGGTAATCTCCGGAATTTCTGGGGGAGCTTCCGGTTCCGTGACCTGGGGTTCTGGAGCCAAGGTTGCCAATTGCAGAGATTCATTGCCCCCACTGCTACCTCCCGCTTCTTCCGGCTCACTGAACTCGTTTTCCGCTAGTTCTTCCGGCATTTCCAACGGATCGAATTCTTCAATGACAATTTCCTGTTCTGGCTCTTCCACAGGCGGCATTTGCGGAATCGTCGGCTTCAGGTAAACCAACGCGATCGCAATACCATGCACCAGCGCCGATCCGCCAAACGCGATTAACATCAATCGTTTTAGAAAAGACTGATCCTTTAATCGTTGTTCGCGGGCGGCGGTGGAAGCAGGACTGGGAGCAAGGGAAATTAGCATAGGGGGGGGATGAGAAGAATTGCAGCAGCAAACGTGCAGGAATTAACTAACGATTAAGCAACCATTGAGCGTAAACCGATGAGAGCAACTGAGGGTAGCTCTTCATGGCAATAATGAGAACTAGTCTCATTAAATTAAGACCTTTGTATGGTAAACGATCGCAGGATCAGTTTCAACCCATTTTCTGCGAATCATGCTTCCCTAACTCTCAAAACTGTACCTAGAATTGTACTGAGAACGAACCAATCACAGTAAAGGGTTCACCAAAGTAATTTCTAGAAGCCCGCACATTTTGCACCGACTCAATGTAATTCACATTGCCGATGTTCTTGAAATTCAAGCCTAGTCGCCAGTTATTGCGCCGATAAAAAATTGCGGCATTGGTCACAAAATAGCCATCTGCTTGGTAGCTGTTATCCAGATCACCCTGCCGATCGCCCACGTAATTAAATCCAATGCCAACGCCCAGCCCTTGCAAACTGCCCTGCTGAACTTCATAGGTCGTCCAAAGGCTGGCACTGTGTTCCGGCACGCCGAACAGACGATTGCCGATTAAGCTGGGATCACTGTCCTGGGTGACTTCTGCATTGATGTACGCATAGGATGCAATAAACTTCCAACCAGGCAGAATTTCGCCAGCAAGATCCAATTCAACCCCTCGGCTACGCTGTTCCCCACTGGAAATAAAGGCCAAGGGAAAATTGGGATCGGGTACCGCCACATTTTGTTTTTTCACATCAAAATAGGCCAAGGTTGCCAGCAACTTTTTATTGAACAATTCTGTTTTGATACCGACTTCCCAGCCTTCACCCCGTTCTGGTTCCAGGGGAACACCATTCACCGTTGTGCTAGAACTAGGCGTAAACGATCGGGAATAACTGCCATAGAACGATAGGGATTCCGTGGGTTGATAAAGCAATCCAAATCGGGGTGTCCAAGCGGTACTGGTAATTTCAGTTTCATTGGCATCAACGGCTAAACCGGGTAGCGCTTCCGCCTTTTGGGTCACGGCATCGTAGCGCACGCCTAGAAGGAGCTTCAGGTTTTTCTGAATGGCAATTTGGTCTTGTAAATAAATCCCTAAGCGATCGGACTTGAGGCTCCGTCCCCCAAAATCAAACAGATCTGCCTCATTGGGCTTAGCCAATTGCCCATAAACAGGATTGAAAATATCCAAAGTCGTCAGCGTGGTCGGATCAAGGACTGAAAATTCCCGAGTATCGCTGTGGTTTAAATCCACGCCAAACAGCAAAGTATGCTCTAACGCACCTGTCGCAAACTGACCCACCACGTTCGTTTGCATCGTATAGGAATGGCTTTCCCCTTCCTGGGAGGCATAGAAGCGATCGACTAAGCCCGCATTATCCACAAACAGCGGCAAGGCAATCACGTTGTAGTCATAGCCGTAGAAGGTATAACGGAAAGCATTACGAATTTTCCAATGGGGGTTAAACCGATGTTCTAAGTTATACCCAACATTGACGTAATTGGTCGAAATAGCATCATCGGGTTCGTTAACAATTTGTTCACGATCGACATTGCCGACCCTATTGCCGACGGCTGCAATTCCCAAGTCCGCAGGTCGATCTTCACTGAGATATTCTAGTGATAAATTCAAGTCTGTTTGGGGATTAATTTTAACCGCCAAGCTGGGTGCAACGAACGATCGAATAATATTTTTCTCGTAATCGCGGAATCCATCATTATTTTGGAACAGTGCATTGAGACGATAGAGCACCGTTCCCTCGGAATTGACAGGCCCGGATAGATCTAAGCGAGGCTGGACAAAATTACGGCTTCCCAGTTGCAATTCCAGTTCTGCAAAGGGTTTGGACAACGGCTTTTTGGAGACGAGGTTAAGTACACCACCGGGCTGAATTTCCCCGTAGAGAATCGAAGCAGGCCCCTTCAGCACTTCCACCTGCTCCAAATTGGCTACTTCTGGGGTGGCTTGCGAGAACCCATAGTTCCGGAACCCGTCCCGCAGCACAGGGGCATCATCAAAGCCCCGAATACTAAACCGTCCACCTCGTCCAAAGTTCTCGCCGGAAAACGTAACACCACTCACGTTACGGGTCACTTCTTCAAGCCGCGTGGCTTGCTGATCGCGAATGACATCCTTAGGCACAACCTGAATGGCTACCGGAGCATCCAGAATACGGGTGTCCGTTCCGGTGGCTGTGGATGCACTGGGGACACGGTAGCTGGGGGCTTGGTCAGCCGTAATGACAATTTCCTCTTCTCCTTCCTCCGCAGGCGTTGCCTGGGCGGTGGGTGGGCTATATTGCGTTTGTATGTCTACGATCGGCCGTTCCGTTTTCCCGATCGCACGAATTTCAACTTGATTGTTTTCACCTTGTCTAACAGTAATCGATTGGATGGCTGTTGTTGGATTATCAACTTGGAAACTTGACCCTTCCCGCAGTTTCAATACAGCGTTGGGAATATCTGCAATGAATGTATTGGCTTCACTGCGCATTTCTGCTTGTAGTTGCCCTGCCTGTCCTGTGATCAGAAGAATTTGGACTCCCGTTTCCGTTGGGGTAACCTGAACCTCCGTCACAGGAATCACGCTGGCCTGCTCCGTCTGTGCCAGTAGGGATTGGGCCTGGGTTTGTGCGGTTTGTAGATCAGCAATGCGATGGAGGGAGGCGCTGGACGATCGGGGCGAAGGTTCTTCTTTAGCCTCACTCAGAGAAGCTGCCAGCAGCGCGATCGTCCCTGCCAAGCCTAAAGCCGTTACAAGTTGATATCGATTCATACATTCCTCATGCAAAACACCACGGGAGCAGTCGTCAAACTCTTAGTTGTCGGCATCCCGATCAGGATCATCCCCACTGGATCATCCGATCGTTGTCCTGTCACAACCCTAGATAGGCTCGCCCGTCTTGCGAATTACTTTCATTAACTTGTCACAGTAAAGGAGTTTGTTGACGCTGTCAAGTAATAAGTTAAGACAACTTAATTGCAATAAAGTGGGAAGTTCCTAACGGGGTGAAGTCCTAAAGATCAAGGGATTCTCTGCTGGAAATCAGATTTCATGAGCTTGTGAGGCTACTGTTCCGTAACTGAAATTACCTGAGAGTACGATCGAAGGATTTTTGATTGATCAATCTATTTAGTATAGATTCTCAATATTGTTTCAATCCTAGATTGGGGATCGGAGAGAAAATTAATCAATTGACTCAGCTGAGAGGTTTCCCGTGCTTAAAGTCATCAGCGGTGTTTGGGGCTGATCGATTAGCTGTCTCAAAATCCGTTGGTAATGGCTCCACAATTCCGCCATGGCCGCGGGTGTAAACAGTTCCACGCTATAGTTCACCGTGATACTCAGGGTTTGTGCCGTTTCGATATAGACCTCTAGAGGTGTCTCATCGGAACTCAGTTCGGAGTCAACCTCGGCCCATTCGGTTTGCCTCGTTTGCATGTCGATGACCTCCCAGCCCGAGTCGCCAGCCTGTAACGTTTCCTGTACTGCTGTAGTGTGGGTCACGCTGGCCATCAACACCGACGGTAGTATCGATGGTGCTAGGGACTGAACCTGCTCCATTACCCAGGAAATTGGTAAATCCTGATGGGCGATCGCGTTATTCACCTCCGCTTGCAATTGTTGCACCCAAACCGATCCCGGTACTGTTGGCAAAAGTTGCGATCGCACAATCACATCGTTGATAAAGCAACCAATCATGGATTCGGTTTCCGGCAAAGTGCGATTGCCCACGGTCAGAAAAATCCAAATGTCCTGCTGTCCCGTCCAAGTGGCCAAGGCGAGTTTCAACACTGCTAACAACAGCCCAAAGCGAGTCACTTTTAATTGTTGACTCAACCGAGTGACGGCCTCAGCGAGGGGTTGCGGGAGTTGGGCAAAATAGTGGCGCGATCGCCGACTGCTGGGGGGCGACGGCGGGAAGGATGGCGGGGCGATCGTGGGATGACGATCTCGCCACTTGTGCTGCCAATGCTGGAGTTCCTGGGCGATCGTGGCTTCGGTGTAAACCTGGCGCTGCCACTGGGCAAAATCTGCGTACTGCCATTCCACGGGCGGTAGGGGTGAAGGGTTCCCCTGGGCAAAGGCTGCAATTAGGGCTTGCAACTCCTGTAACAAAATACCAAACGACCAGCCATCAGTAATAATGTGGTGCAGGGTCAGGAGTAACCAATGCTCCTGGGGAGCCAATTGAAAACGCGCCACACGCCAGAGAGGAGCGGTTGCTAAATCAAAGGGTTGTTCCGATAGCGCGATCGCTTGATTTAAGGCTGCCGTTTCCCGTTCCGCGAGGGGTAAGGTCTGTAAATCAAAATCACTTACTGTTAATTTTAGTTCTGGCAAAATGACCTGCATGGGCTGACCGGACACCGATGGAAAAATTGTCCGCAAAATGGCATGGCGACGGATCAATTCATTTACACTTTGGGCCACGATCGCCAGCGGTAAATCTCCCCGAAATCGCAAAGTAATGGAACTATTCCAAGCGGCCCCGTCACTGCCGGAATGGTGCAATTCCCAAATGGATTCCTGGAAAAACGAGAGCACGATCGGTTCCTGGGGGGATCGAACGATCGATTGCAATGGAGGCCGAAGGGAATGCGCGATTGGTATTGCTGGATTGCTCGCTAGGGCATTATCAGTAGAATTCTCTGGGGTAGCACGCTGTGCTTGCTGTAATGTTGTAATGTGTTGTGCTAAACCTGCTACTGTGGGAAACTCAAATAGATCCACGATCGCTAGGCTAACTGACAATGCTGGAATTAATCGCGCGAGTAGTTTGGTGGCTAGTAACGAGTGACCGCCTAATTCAAAGAAATCATCATCAATACTGACTTGCTCTAACTGCAACGCTTGGGCAAAGGCTTGGGCGATCGTGGCTTCAAGATTGGTACGGGGTGCGACAAACGGATTGGTACGATCGTCCCGTTCAATCATCGGTTCTGGCAATTGCGGGCGATCAAGTTTGCCACTGGTATTCAACGGTAGATGATCCAGAAGGATGAACGCAGCTGGGATCATGTATTTTGGCAGCCGTTGTTCTAGAAATTGCCGCAATGCACGGGGCAGAGCTGTGGGCCGATCGCTGGCTCCATCCTTCACTACAGTGGGATTTTTCGGTACCCAGTAGGCAATTAACCGGATATCCCCTGACGCTTCCTGGCGATCGAGGATCACCGACTCCTGCACTTCAGGATGTTGGTTCAACACCGCTGTAATTTCGTCTAATTCAATCCGAAAACCCCGCATCTTAACCTGATTATCCATGCGTCCCAGAAATTCCAGATTGCCATCCGGCCAATAGCGCACTCGATCGCCTGTTTTGTATAACCGTGTGCCGGGAGTGGCACTGAAGGGATCGGGAATAAATGCCTGGGCGGTCAACTCTGGACGATTGAGGTAGCCCCGCGCGACTCCGGCCCCACCAATGTAGAGTTCTCCTGGTACGCCGATCGGGACGGGTTGTAACGCCGCATCTAAAACATAGGTGCTGGCATGGCGCACGGGTCGCCCGATCGGTAACTCCCGCCCTACCCAGGTTGCTGGATCGAGGGTCGTCAGATCCGCTATTGTCGTCACGATCGTGGCTTCTGTAGGGCCGTAGCTATTCACCAGCCGCACTGGGGGCGATACCCGTTGTTGCCAGAGTTTCCAGCGATCGACCAGTGCCTTTTCCCCTCCAATAATCACTAACCGCAGCGAATCTGGTAACGAGAGTACTGGTGTTGCTATTTCCATTGCTGGATCTAACTCCGTTGCCATTTCCATTACAAGTTGATGCCAAAAGGCGGTGGGGAGATTGAGTACGGTAATCTGCCAGTCCTGACAGGTTTGTAAAAATTGCGCCATGGAGCTGAGCATCGTTTCTGTGCGTAGAACCAGCGTTCCCCCCTGCACTAAGGTGGGATAGATTTCCTCCGCTGCTGCATCAAAACTGATGGATGCAAATTGCAAACAGCGATCGCGGGCTGAAATTTGATAATTCTCAATGGCCGATTCGGTATAACTCACCAGCGATCGGTGTTCCACCATGACCCCCTTGGGCGTCCCAGTCGATCCCGAGGTATAAATCACATAGGCCAACTGATTGGGTTGCACAGGTACCGCTAAATTATCCGATCGCGCTGCTGCAATCTCAGGCCAAGCGGCATCGAGATCGACGATCGGGGTCGTCGCGAAATCCTGGGGTAATCGAGCTGCGAAATGGGCTTGGGTGAGCAAGACTGTCACCTGAGCATCGGCAACAATCCATTCCAGCCGCTGACTCGGTATTTGGGGATCGAGGGGAACATAGGCACCTCCGACTTTGAGAATGCCCAATAGTGCAACCATCATTAACCCCGATCGATCAACCCATAATCCCACCCGACTTTCCGGCTCAATTCCCAGAGTTTGCAAATAGTGGGCCAGTTGATTCGCTTGCTGATTGAGTTCGCGATAGGTCAACCGTTGGTCTTCCCATTGCACTGCAATTGCATCCGGTGTTTGCTCGACCTGTTGTTCCAGCCAATGATGAATGCATTGATCGGCAGCTTTCAAAACAGAGGTCAAATGCCATTGTAATAACTGTTGTTGGGCCTGCGGGGTCAGTAAAGGTAAACGGGCGATCGCTTGGTCAGGATCGGCTAGAATCCCAGCGAGTAAGGTCTGGAATTGGTCAAGTAACCGAACGATCGTCGATTCATCAAACAGGTCGGTATTGTATTCCAGTTTGCCAATTAATTCTTGATCTGATTCTACTAAGTGAAAAGTTAGGTCAAACTGTGCGGTCTGGTTATCAATGCGCTCGTGGTGAACGGTTAATCCTGGTAGTTCGATCGTTTCGATCGCGAACGTATTTTGTAACACCAACATCACCTGAAACAGCGGTGCATAGGCTAGACTGCGCGACAGTTGTAATTCATCGACTAACTTTTCAAAGGGTAAGGTTTGGTGCGCCAATGCCCCCAACACCGTTTCCCGCACCCGCTGCAACAGGGTTCTGAAACTGGGATTACCCGATAAATCAGTCCGTAAAACTAAGGTATTGATAAAACAGCCAATCAACGGCTCAACCTCCGGCTGCTGGCGATTGGCGATCGGGGAGCCAATGAGAATATCCTCCTGCCCGGTATAGCGAAACAGCAGGGTTTGTAATGCGGCCAACAACGTCATAAACAGCGTGGTTTCCGTCTGCTGCGCCAGGGCTCTCAGGCCATGAGTTAAGGATTGGGGAATGGTAAACGAGAGCGTTTTGCCCACGAAGGATTGGGCGGCGGGACGAGGGCGATCGCTGGGGAGAATCAGGCGATCGGGGGCTTGATGTAAGGTCTTTTTCCAATAGTCTCGATCGGCGTCAAAGCCGTGATTGTGAAAAAATTGTCGCTGCCAAATCGTGAAATCTGTATATTGTACAGGTAAGGGAGGGAGCGGCGATGGTTGACCTTGGGATAACGCAGCATAAAGTGCGCTGAGTTCCCGAAAAAACACCCCGATCGACCAAGCATCAACGGCAATGTGATGGAAAGTGAGTAGTAAAATGGATTCCCTAGGACTCAGTTGTAGTAAGGTCGATCGTAATGTTTGATCAGTCGCTAAGTTAAAGGGTAGACAAGCCTGTGCGAGGGAATATTGCTGGATTTGCGATCGCTGTGTCTCTGGATCAAGTGCCATCCAATTCAGGATAGTGAGTCGCCAATCTTCAATGCCCTCTACGGTCTGATACAGTTCCCCATTCAGGGTTTGCACCGTCGTGCGTAAGACTTCATGGCGTTGCAGAATTGTTTTTAAACTCTGTTCTAGGGCGATGATCTGGAGATCTCCCGTAATCTGCAAAGCGATCGAGATATTATTCGACACTGCACTTTGCAGCCCAAGTTGATCCTGGAACCACATACGCTGTTGGGCAAAGGACACCGGCAAGAACCACTGTCCAGAAGCATCTTGCTGTCCAACTTGAGCACGATCGCAGGGCTGGATTTTCCAAATGTTCGTGGTGGAATTGGACTGTGTGTTAGCTGATGGGTTGGTTGCGAAGTTGGTTAAGTGATTCGTTTTCTGATGGACTTGCTGCTTTAGTCGTTGCTGAAGTAAGGCTTGCTGTTCTGGTGTCAAGGCTGCGATCCGTTTCGCTAAATCATGATTTGGCAAAGTACCTTGTATCACCATATTTTTAGCCACATCATTCATTGTTACACCTGTTCCTGCTCAGTCGCCTCTGTTTCACGCCGCACTAGCCACCCTAGCGCCACCATTGCCAAACCACTGTAGAGACCGAAGATCGCCACGATCGCCCAGTCTGCTAGCCACCAATGAAGACCCATGCCTTCCCCGAACCAAAATGTTCCTAATGCGCCCAGTAGAATTCCCGCGCCTAATTTAATTAATACTTCGGGAACGTTTAGTAAATACTGATGTAACCCGGCGACGATCACGATTGCAAATCCGAAGGCGATTGCTGTTCCGATTAGTGCTTCTGGCCAAGCCTGGGAAGCCGATCCCAGGGTCACGATGAGAATGGCAACCTCAAGCGTTTCTAAGACGGCACTTTTCAGCATGGCGATGAAGTTGAAAAGACTGAACCCCACGGCTTGTGGCTCTAACGTAATGCCCTCTGCCGTCAAAGGATCGTCAGACATCCAACCCGATCGTCGTCCCTGTGCCTGCCGTTGGAGTGATTTGTTCACCCATCGTAAGCCCAACCCTAGCAAAATGGCTCCCACTAAGCGTTGCAAACACTCAAGGGGAATCCAGAGTAAAACCTGACCCAAGGGGACTGACAGGAGGCCCACTAGCAAAATGCCCCCCAAACTGCCTAGGAGCGCTTCTCTGAGGTAGCCCGATCGCGCGATCGCGTAGGCAATCACTGCGATTTCTAAAAAATCGATCGCGGCCCCTCCGATCGCGGCTAGTAAAATACTTCCGTTCACTACCTGTTCCCTCCCATTACCTGTTGCTTTCCATTACCCGTTGCCTCCCGTGTGCAGCCTTGCTTGCCAAAATCTTTCCTCCAGCCTACTAACACAGCGCAGGCACTTCGTCATAGTGCTGTTTCAGCGCCTTTAATTGCTCTAAACTTTCCATGACCCAATCAAACTCAATGCCAAAGTCAATCAGGGCCGCGACTTCATCTACCCCCGCTTGTTGCAAGTTATCCACCATTTGCTGGCAATAGTCTGGCGTTCCCATCAACACTTTGCCGTTGAAATAGCTGTCAAAACTAAACTCTAAGAGATCATCTAAATCTTGGGGTGTCAACGTTTTGGGATCGATCGAAAATCGCAATTCTCCCGCAGATTTCAGGACTAAATCAAAATGGGTTTTGAGATAGTTTTTAAATGGTTGCTTAACTCGATCGCGAACCGTTTGGCGATCATTGCCGATAAAGGTATGAATCATCATGGCGACTTTTCCACGATTGGGATCGTGACCATGATCTACTAACGACTGGCGATACAATGTGACTTTGCGGAGAATCTCATCTAGGTTCTGATACAGCGGTGATGTGAGAATGTTTGCCCCAATTTTACCCGCATCAATAAAGGTATCATCTGCCATCGCAGTAATCCAGATGGGCACTTGCGCCTGCAACGGTCGCGGAAACGTCTGAACTGCAACAGGTTGGCCATGTCCCCCCGTAAATTCGATCGCGGCTCCTTGCCACAGTTGTTGCACGACCTGAATATCCCGCCACATGATGGCTTTTCTGTCAGCATACTTTTCTGGATACAAGACAAAATCATTCGGATGCCAACCTGGCGCAAAGGAAAGACTCACCCGCCCCTGGGAAAGGTTATCTACCATCGCCCATTCCTCCGCTACCCGCAGGGGCTGTTGCAACGGAATCACCACACTGCCCGATCGAATTTCCAACTGGTTCGTGACCATGGCGATCGCGGCTCCGGCCACGGAAGGATTGGGATACAGCCCACCAAAGGCATCAAAATGGCGTTCAGGAATCCAAATGCCTGCAAACCCGTTGCGATCGGCAAATTTCGCCCCTTCGATCAGCAGTCGATATTTGTCCTGACTCGTGCTAGACCCATCCCCTGAAAAATAGAATAGACTGAATTGCATTGTGCTTTGATCGCTCCCTGGATAAATAAGTCATCTCGATCGTCTATTCCCTGGCCAACTGTGCCTGCACCTCTGTCTGGGATAGTTGTTCAATTTCTGCTAAAATCCGGGCCATTGCCTCGGCTTCTGACTCTGTTTCTGGCTCCGGTAGCAACTGTGCTCCAATGACTGCTGCCAAACCTGCCACCGTTGGTGCATCCGAGAGCAACGTGCGCAAAGAAAGTTCAACTCCGTAGCGTTCCCTTAGGCGAGACACTACCCGCACTGCTAGCAAGGAATGGCCACCGAGATCAAAAAAGTTGTCATGGATGCCAATTTGCGCGATTCCTAGCTGTTCCTGCCAGAGTTCTGCAATTTGTTGCTCAAGCTCTGTTGTAGGTGTAATGTACTGTGTTGTTTGTAATGTCCTTGCATAACCTTCTGAAGTTGAGGTCATGCTACTAGTATTTGTGATTGCTTTTAAGTTGCTGGACTCTGCTGGTTTCGGCAGATTATCAGTATTAATCCGACGATTACGATTCTGCTCTAAAACCGTTGCCCAATCTTTGGTCGAAACGATCACTTGGGAGATACCCTGCGTTTGCTGAAGCTGTAATAGACGCTGTAACACCTCCCATCCTTCCTGGGGCGAAATGCCTATTTCCAAGGCGTCTAACCGTTCCTGCCGCAAGCGATCGGGTAAGTTCGCTAAATCAGCCCCCATGCCCACGTCCTGCCAAATATCCCAGTTAATCGAGAGCGTGGGTATTGTTCCCGTAGTGTTATGCCCGTGGGCTACTGCGTCTAGGAAAGCATTAGCAGCGCAGTAGTCCACCTGTCCTAATCCGCCCAGCAACGCACTGTGGGAAGAAAACAACACCAAAAAATCGATGGGTATGAATTGCAAAACTTCCTGGAGAATCTGGGTACCCAGCACCTTGGGAGCCATGACCCGATCGGCCTCAGCTTGGGTCTTCAGTTGGATAATCCCATCTCCCGCTACCCCAGCGGTATGGAATACGCCATGAATCGTGCCAAAGACTTGCTGAGCCTGCTCGATCGCTGTTTGCATTTGGATTCGATCTGTGACATCCGCTGTAATAACCAATACCTTGGCATCCATTAATTCCAGGGTTTGAATTTTGCGAATTTTGCGACTTGTTCTATCCTGCTCATCATGATTCAGTAACCACGTATCCCACTCCGATCGATCAGGAAAAGGCGATCGACTGATGAGAACTAAGCGTGCTTGCACCGTTTTCGCGAGACATTCAGCGATCGTCAAACCGATTCCGCCTAACCCACCCGTCAGTACGTAAACGCCTTGGGTGCGTAATACACTGTTGGGAACAGCCGATTCCACGCGCAGAGACTCGTAGGTGGGCACCCAGCGATACTGCCCCCGGTAGGCAACGATCGGTGCATCACCCCGTAGCTCAGCAGATTGGGAAGCCTGTAGAATGTCCACAATTATGGAATCTGTGAGGGTGTTCATCTGGCTCGCTGCGATGGGAAATTCGAGGTCGATCTCGCGACAGGTGATGTTGGCATATTCCTGGGGAATCACACGGCAAGGCCCCAAAATTGTTGCTTTATCTGGTTCGATCGATTCCGTGCCCGTCACCTCTTGCATATTGCTGGAAACAACCCCGATCGTCACCTCCCCGGCAAAGGAGCTCTGTCCGATCGCTTGAGCTAAAGATAGTAAACTCTGGAAACCTAAAGTTTGAGTATTGGTTAGGGATAGGCTTGGTTCTACTGTCCAACAATGGACAAACAATAATTCTGAAATGACTGGTGAGATTGGATTAGCTGTGGTTTGTAGAATGGCTTGCAATAATAAATCATAGTGATTCTGCGCTTGGGGATTGATCGTGTAGGCATCTAGTTGAGATTGGCTAAATAAGTCTCCTGCAAACACCTCGATGACTCTTTGTCCCTGTTGGCGTAGCCTGCTAGCGATTGTAGTGGCAACGCCCTGGGAATCCATGAATAAAACCCAACTGCACGGTCGATCGGATGCTTTATTTAACGTCTGTGTTAGTGATTGTGTTGATTGCTGAGTCGATCGCTGCCAAGACGGTAAATAGAACCAATCAGCAAGCTCTGGTGTTTTCCGTAAAAGCGCTTGAACCGACTCAGATGAAGATCCTTGGGCGGTCGCAAGAGAAGGAGCGTCAATCCAGTAGCGTTGCCGTTCAAAGGGATAGGTCGGTAAGGGAACTCGGTGGCGGGGTTGCCCTGCATAGAAACTGGCCCAATCGATCGTGATGCCCTGCACCCAAAGCTGACCCACTGTTTGCAAAATAGCCTCGATCTCGGAAGTAGTCTGTTTGGGATGGGGCAGGGAAGAGAAAATCGATCGACCAGGAGCCTGCTGCCGTGCCAAAGTTGCGAGGGTCGTCCCAGGGCCAACTTCCAAAAAGACCGCCGCTGAATTTTTGAGTAACTCGGTGATGCCTGGGGAAAACTGCACCGTCTGCTGTAAATGCTGTGCCCAATATTCCGGATCGATCGCCTGTTCTGCCGTAATCCAAGTGCCGGTGAGATTGGAAATAAAACGCTTGGTGGGTGACTGGAGTGCGATGCGACGTAGCTGTTGGAGGAAGGGGTCGATCGCCCCTGCCATCATGGGAGAATGGAAGGCGTGGGATGTGTTGAGCCGCCGACAATCAATGGCTTGGGCGGTCAATGTGTTCTCTAGGGCCGCAATTTCGTCGATCGAACCCGAGAGAACGCTGAGAGTTGGACTATTGACGGCTGCAAGCACGAGGGTATCGGTTAACCAAGGTTGCAGGTCTGCTGCCGATCGAGAGACCGCCAGCATGGCTCCCATAGGCTGCTGTTGCATCAGACGCCCTCGCATCGAGACTAATTCAAGGGCATCCGATAGAGAAAATACGTCTGCTAAACAGGCTGCAACGTATTCACCAATGCTATGGCCAATCATAGCCTGTGGCTCTACACCCCATGCCATCCACAACTGAGCCAATGCATACTCAATGACGAATAAAGCAGGTTGGGCAATTTCTGTCTGAGTTAATTGATCGGTAGATTGCTCGATCGTCTCAGGGTCAGGGTAAAGAATCGATCGTAGATCTAAGCCAGATTGTACTTGAAGAATCGCAAAACAGCGATCGCAGGCTGTTTGAAACACGGATTCCCGTTCATACAGTTCCCGCGCCATATTGACATGCTGTGCCCCTTGCCCTGGAAACATGAAAATAACGGGATTCTCAACCTGTTCTAATGAATGGATGAAGGATTTTGGAGAACCACTGTTATTGCTCTGAGAATGCAACTGGGAATCTAGTACTGCAATCGCTTCTTCAACGGTTTTAACAACAGTGACCCAACGCTGGTTGAATTGCCAACGCCCTAAATTTAAAGTATAGGCAATATCAGCTAAAGGGCGATCGGGGGTTGCTTGAAGGGATGTTTTTAAATTTTGTAGGGCTGTGTTTAAAGCGGTGGGCGTTTTGGTAGAGAGGGTCAGGACTTGGTAAGGGCGCTCTGATTGGGACGGGGCTTCGTCGATCGTGGGGGGTGAGGCGATCGGGGCTTCCTCCAGCACTACATGGGCATTCGTGCCGCCAAACCCAAAGGAACTCACCCCCGCCCGCCGGGGTGAGCCGTTCGTTGGCCAATCCTGAAGCTGATTGTTCACATAAAATGGACTGTTGGCAAAGTCGATTTGAGGGTTTGGTGCAGCAAAATTGAGACTGGGTGGAATCTGACGATGGTGCAGGGCCAAAACCGTTTTAATAAACCCCGTAATTCCTGCTGCAGCATCCAAATGACCAACATTGGTTTTGACGGAACCGATGGCGCAAAATTGCTGACGATCGGTGCCTAATCGAAACGCTTGGGTCATGGCAGCGACTTCGATCGGATCGCCTAAAGCCGTTCCCGTGCCGTGGGCTTCTAAATAGGTAATCGTCTCAGGTTCTACCTCTGCCATCAGATGGGCCGATCGAATCACCTTGGCTTGGCCTTCCTGGCTCGGTGCTGTGTATCCTACTTTCATCGCACCATCGTTGTTGATTGCTGATCCTTTGACAACAGCATAAACGTGATCTCGATCGGCGATCGCATCTTCCAATCGTTTTAAAACGATAACTCCGATCCCATTTCCGCCCACGGTGCCGTTAGCATTGCAATCGAAGGCGCGACAGTGACCATCGGGAGAGGCAATTTCATCGGGGGATAGCGTCACTTCACTCTGGGGGACTTTTACCGCTACCCCTGCGGCCAAGGCCAGATCACATTCCCCGCTCAGCAGGCTCTGGCAGGCTAAATGCACCGCGACAAGGGAGCTCGAACAGGCTGTGCCAACACTCAGGCTGGGGCCTTTAAGGTTGAGTTTGTAGGAAACCCGCGTGGGCAAGTAGTCTTTATCCACACCGACTAACGTTTGCAGAAATCCACGGGACTCCAGTAATCCCGGCGTGGGACTGAGGTTGTACAGCAGATAGGTGCCCATGCCGACGCCCGCAAAGACCCCGATCGAGCGTTCCTCCTGTTCGGAACTATATCCGGCATTTTCCAAGGCCATCCAAGCCTGTTCTAGGAAGAGTCGGTGCTGGGGATCCATGACTTCTGCTTCCCGAGGAGTGAAGCCAAAGAAGCCTGCATCAAATTGATCAACTCCGGTTAATATGCCTCCTGCACGCACGATTGAATTCTTTGGGTTGTGGGAGGAGAAGGCTGTAACCTGTTCCTGGCCGGTGGCTAAATTCTGCCAAAACTGCTCGATCGTGTCTGCGCCAGGGAACTGGCCAGACAGACCAATCACGGCAATTTCTAAACCTGTTTGCTGAGAATTCATGGTGATTGTTGGTGTAGGAGAGACAATGATCGAGATGGCAATTGAGGCGTTGATGGATAAGTTTGAAGATAGGTCATCCAGCGAGAAAACTGATAACTTACTTTTGCATGAGTTTAGATTTCTCAAACCGTTGCTTCAAACGACTTTTACCCTGTGTGATCTTCTGTATTGATCCTTGCTCTACTTGTTCTATAGATGATTCTACAGATGATTCTACAGATGAGTTTTTTGATGGTTGCGATAGTTGCTCGAATTGTACCTGTAAAATACGCTGAGAGAGTGCTTTCACCGTAGGGTAGCTAAACAAATCCACTAGGGATAGGCTCTGCATCACATCAGGAATTGCTGAACCTAATTTGCTATAGACTGTTGTCAGCATTAGGGAATTTACACCGAGATCGAAGAAGTTATCCTGAATACCGACCCGATCGCAGTCTAGAACGTCCTGGAAAACCTGCGCGATCGCTTGTTCCATCTGGTTTTGGGGCGGTGTATGGGTTGCTTCTCGCTTGTGGAAGAGGGGCGCTTCGGTGGGTAAGGCTTGGCGATCGACCTTGCCATTGGCGGAAAGGGGGAACGCATCCAAAAACATGAATACTGAAGGTACCATGTAATCCGGTAGTTTTGGCTTCAGCCATTGAGTCAGTTCATCCACGGTTGGAACACCAGTAGACGGGATAGCAGAAACTTCAGTCGGAACATCCGCGATCGGTACGATATAAGCTGCTAAGTAAATTGCTGAATCGGTGCTTGAAGAGGCTGCTGGAGCTGGTTTAGCGGGTGATATTGCTTTGACGATCGCGGTTTTCACCCTCGAATGCTGCATTAAAACTGCTTCAATTTCTCCAGCTTCAATGCGATGTCCCCGTAGTTTAATTTGAAAATCCACTCGGCCTAAAAATTCGATCGTTCCATCGGGTAGATATCGTCCCCGATCGCCGGTTCGATAGAGCCGTTCCCCCGTGCGCGGGTGGGTGATAAAACTGGCCTCTGTCTTTTCCCTATCGCGCCAATAACCCTTGGCTAACTGGATTCCTGCGCAGTACATTTGCCCTGCAACCCAGGTGGGACAATCCTCTAAGGCATTATTCAAGATGTAGTATTTTGCATTGGCCATCGGTTTCCCGTAGGGAATACTTTTCCATTGGGGATCAATGTCCTGGATTTCATAGCCGATGTTCCAAATCGTAGTTTCCGTTGGCCCACCGATGCTGAGTAATTGAATCGCTGGTGAGTGCGATCGCAGCCGACTGGGTAAGGATACCGGCCACCAATCACCTCCTAAAATCGCTAGGCGCAAACTAGTGGGTAACTGAGAGACTGCCTGAGGGGGCTGATCCTCTAGAGTATTGAGCAACATTTCCATCATCGGTGGCACAGAATTCCACAGTGTCACCTGTTCCCGCTGGAGTAGCTCTGCCCAATGCTGGGGATCTTTCACTCGATCGGCATCGGGTAACACGATCGCGCCCCCCGCACTGAGTAAACCAAAAATGTCATAGACCGATAGATCATGATTCAGAGCCGTTACAGCTAGAATGCGATCGTGATTGCTAACCTGGAAACGCTGATTTGTATGCACCACCACATTAGTGACATTGCGATGGGTAATCATTACCCCTTTCGGTAAACCTGTAGATCCGGAAGTATAAATGACATAGGCTAGGTCATCGGGACGTTGTACGCTTTCAATCACTTGAGCCTTATCATCAATTGAATCGTGGCTCCATCCCTGTTCCGTATCCAAACTAATTCGCTGAATATCCAATGGCCAATCGATGCGGGAATCCATCCAAGACTGGGTTAATACAATCCTGACTTCACTGTGCTGAAGCAGATAGTGTAACCGTTCCAGGGGGGAATCCGGCGCGATCGGGACATAGGCAGCCCCGGACATCAGAATCCCCATCACGGCCA
The DNA here is from genome assembly GCF_014697025.1 of Alkalinema sp. FACHB-956. NCBI lineage: Bacteria > Bacillati > Cyanobacteriota > Cyanophyceae > Leptolyngbyales > Leptolyngbyaceae > Alkalinema > Alkalinema sp. FACHB-956. The sequence goes on from NZ_JACJRC010000012.1 coordinate 71,535, forward strand.
CAATTTGTTCCCAGCCCTTTTCCATAACAATCCCCACCAATTGATTCGGTTGTACTCCCAACTGGCGTAAATGATTGCCTAGGTGAATCGATCGTGCGTAAACTTCACGGTAGGTTAATTTTTTCTGCGAAGCAATCACTGCGATTCGATCGGGCTGTTGGCGAGTCTGTTGAATAAACCATTCGTGGAGTAGTCCATTAAATATAGGGGCCTCCGTTGCATTGCTCGCTGCTCGCTGAGCTAACTGGTTGATGGGGAGTAGCTGGCGGGTGGATGTTGTCCAGAGGGCATCTAACTGCGCTAATTGCTTGAGCAACTGACAATAGGTGCTAAACATGTCTGTAATCATGCCTTCAGGAAACAGCCCTTCCACCACATCCCAGTTAAAGGTCAAAGTTTCTTTTTCTTCCCAGACTTGAACATCCATCCAAGCTTGGGAGGCTTGGCTAATTCCATAGACCAATTCCCCAAAGTGGCTAAAGGTGAGCGTCTCCTGACCCAGTCCCGCAAACCCCAGCGTACTGGTAAAAATCACAGGCATGGCATTGGGCGCTGCACCCTGCCGACGGGTCAGTTCGCGAGTCACGCGCACACCACTAAAGTAGCGGTGTTCTAAATCCTGCCAAAGCTGTTGCTGGATACGAATCGCCCGATCGCGGAAAGAAAGCGCTTGAGATTGATCGATCGCTAACAGTGTGACGGATGTAAAATCACCTAGCAAATGATTGACCTGAGAATGCAGGGGTAAGCGATTAAACAACGCTAAATTTAGCGTAAATTGGGGGTTATGACTCCACAGTGCAATCACTTCCGCAAATGCTGCTAGTAACAATCCTGAAGGCGTTAAACCCGCTTGGGTGGCTTTTTGTTTCAGTTGCTGCCAATCCTGCGGTTCCATTCGGCCATGGTAACGCTGGCAATGGTAGGTTTGTAGTTCCTTGGGATGCTTGGCTAAGGGTAAATCGGGCGCTGGCGGTAAAGCATCCAACCGCTTGAGCCAATAGTCCTGCGATCGCTGGTAAAGTTGCGTCTGGGGGAGGGACTGCTCTGCTAAAACATAATCCCGAAAAGACAGGTCTAAGGGCGTTAACTGTGCCGCTGGATTTTGGTATAGTTGAAACCATTCTTCAAACAGACGGAATAAACTCCAGGCATCAAATACGAGTAAGTCATAGCTGATGTGCAGTCGCACCCGATCGCCCGGTAAACAAGTTGCCCGAAAATCAAACAAAGGCCATTGATCGGCGGGGAGTACCTGGTGGGACATTTCCTGTCGAATGGCTTCCAGTTGTGCAGCGATCGTGGTGGGTTCCTCGTCCTGGAGATCAACCGCTTTCAATGAATATTCCGGAACCTCCCGCAGAATCTGCTGCTGTCCATTGGGGAGAACGATCGCTCGTAACATGTCATGGCGTTTAATTAAGCGTTGTAGGGTGTGATTTAAGCACTGAATATCTAAGCCTGTCCCTTCGATCTCGTAGTAGCCATGGTTGGACACATTCCCTAATTCCAAAATGCCACTGCGCCCGATCCAAAAGGCGTGCTGCATATCCGTTAGCGGAAAGGGTTCATAGCGCGATTCGGGATCTGGGACGATCGTGGGGAGATCATTGCTCTGCTGGTTCGATTGGTGCTGGCGCAGTAATGCCAAAATGTCGGCTTTGGACTGTATTAGTGATCGCCGTAGTTCTTCGGTCAAAGCCCCCTTCGGAGCATCAACTTGGAGCGATTCTCCCACCACTGAAAGCTGAATGCCCTGATGGGAAAGTTGTTGTAAAAGTGAATTTAGACGAGTGTCTTGCATGGTGTTGTTGAATTTCTAGCTAAAATGCTTCGAATAGTTGTTTTAGACTGTTATTAAAACAGTCTTCCAAGCACAAAAATTTAGTTATCAATTATGGATAAAAATACTTCTATAGCACTCTTATAGAAGACTTTTATAGAATCATTACTTCTCGATCGTTGGCTTGACTCAGTTCAGGTTGAATCGCTGGATTTTTGATTAATTCTACAATGGATAGTTGATCCATGAGATATTGGCTTAAATGATCGATTGTCTGTTCACCAAAGAATTTTTCCATGGGTACCCGAACCTGAAAGTCTGTCTCCAATTGGCTGCGCAGCACGATCGCCATCAAAGAATCTAGTAGTGTGGATAATAGGATTGTTCCGTTTAGCTGGTCTGGAGATAATTGTCGGGCTTGGGCCAGCCATTCAATTAAATATATCGTGATGGCGGAGGCTCGATCGGCTAATGATAATGACAAAAGGGACGCTACGCGATCGGATTGATCAGTTGATGTAGTTGATGTAGATGCAGTGGATATAGATGCAGTGGATATAGATGCAGTCGATAGAATTGGCGTCGGTGGACATTCCCGAGTCACCTCTTGTCCTGACTCGGCTGCCAAAGCGACCGCCCCCCATCGCATTACCGTCGCGGCAGCGGTCGCTCCAGCCCCATTGGCATAGATCAACACCAAATCGTTGTCCCGAATTTTTCCAGCCCTTGCCGCATGATCCAAATTAGCCATCGGGAACACCGGGCCAATATTGCCATAGTCGGGATATAGATTCATAACGCGATCGCTCTCCACACCCAACGCCTGGGCAAAGACCTCGGCATACCAAGCGGTTGGCGTATTGATGGCAAATAGCTGAATTTCCTCCAGTCCTACGCCTGCCGCTGCTAGCGCCGCCTGACAGCACTGTTGCATAGTCTCTGCTGCGATTTCTGCTAAACGACTCACGTTGTTCCCGGTGCGGGTCTGAATGCGGGGCTGACCCTGCTCATCCATCCCCCACTCGTGAACATAGGCTCCGGTAGTGGTTGCAGTTGAAAGGATGTACGTCCCTAAAATTCCCTGGGAAGGGGCCACGGGGCTGACCACCCAGGCTCCTGCTCCATCCCCCATTGACCAGGCAAGGGTATCCCGATCGTTGACCGATCGAGATCCAATATGGGAAACGATAATGAGAATGTTATGGTAAATGCCCGTTTGTATGAGTGATTGTGCTGTTTGCAATGCAACTAAGGCGCTAGCGCAGGTGGATTCTAAATTCCAAGCGGGACAGATTAACCCTAAAGACTGGGCTAAACGGGCGGCTGTTCCGGGGCCAACTTCATCGGGAAAGAGAGAAGCCACGATCGCGAGATCAATCTGTTCTGGCTGCAACTCCGCTGCTTGCAATGCTGCCTGTGCTGCTTGGGATTCCAACGCCTGGGAACTCTCCTGCTCCGCCAGCACCCGCCGCGCCACACTGCCGCGAAAGGGATCGGCCAAATAGGGCACGATCGCCTGTAACCAAATTTCCAAACCACTGGGATTTTCTGATAATTCCAAGGGCTGTGGCAGTCTGGTCGATCGCTGCCCAGGAGAAACGAGGTCAGGAAACTTGTCGAGCCAATATTGATTGGTGCGAATCGTGGAGGGAAAGCTGACGGCCAGCGAGCGAATCCCGACTGACGGCATAGTCATAACAGAAGTCTCAATAATTGAACTCTTTTTGAGTAAGATTCTCAAGAAGTGACCTACTAACCCTACCATGGATTTTTTCCTATGAACAAGGCAGGATGAGAAATTTTCTGGCTGGTGGGCCGATCGACTTGGCTAAATCCTTGGAAAAATTAGCTCAGCATAGTGGTAAATTATTTCAATAGCTGTTTGATTGGAAGGTAATCCCAAACGGATTTATCAATGCTACAGATCCGATCCCCCTTAAAAAAGGGGGAATTCGGTCAAATTCTTTCAAAGCTCCCCTTATTTCTAGCGCAGCGGCGCGTCAGCGCGGGGATTTAGAAGGATCGTTATGTTCAGTTAATGACGAAATTCTTGTCTGTCAAATTCTTCTGTAAAATTCGATCGTGCGTAACTTCACTATTTTTTGGAGCGGACAGATGGCTTCTGCCATTGGTACCGCCATGACTCAATTTGCCTTGACGATTTGGATTTGGCAAACCACGCAGGAAAGTACTGCGATCGCGTTGTTGAGTTTTTTCTTCCAAGTTCCGCAAATTCTCATTACCTTATTTGCAGGGTTGATAATCGATCGAGTTAATCGCAAGCGACTCATGATTGTGAGTGACGCGATCGTTGCGCTCTGTACGATTATGATTGCTTTACTGTATGCGACCCATTACTTACAAGTTTGGCATCTTTATACCCTTGCTGTAGTCTATGGCTGCTTTGAGCAATTGCAAACCTTGGCCTATTCCGCTTCCATTTCGCTCATGGTTCCGAAGCAACATTATGCCCGTGCCAGTAGCATTAGTTCCCTGGTGACCTATGGGTCGGCCATTCTAGCGCCTGCTTTGGTCGGTTTTCTCTATCCCACGATCGGGATCTTAGGCATCATGGCGATCGATGTCATTACTTTTACGATGGGCATTGCAGCCGTTTGGATCATCCCCATTCCCCAACCGCCGAAAACTGAAATTCCCCGCGATCGCGCTAGCTTATGGCAGGAACTGTCTTTCGGGTTGAACTACATTTGGGCACGTCCCAGTCTATCCGCGTTGACGGTTCTTTTCTGTGCCTTCCTCCTGACCTATCACATGGGCGAAACGCTCTATCAGCCAATGATTTTAGCCCGGACAGATGGGAATACCCAAATTCTGGGGGCGGTGGTCACGGCTGCGGGTGTTGGCGGGGTGGTTGGGTCGATCGCTCTCGGCTTCTGGGGTGGATTTCAGCGCAGAATTCATGGCGTTTTAGTTGGATTTATGGGTGCAGGTTTGGGGCGGATTTTCCTCGGTGTAGGGCAACGGTATCCCATTTGGTTCGGCTCGCAAGTGTTTTCAGCGCTGAATATTCCCTTGGCCTTTGGTTCCAGTTATGCCATTTGGTATGCCAAGGTGGAGCCGGAAGTGCAGGGTCGAGTTTTAGCCTCGGCCCATATGTTGGGCTTGATCGTCGGTGCGATCGCGACGTTGATTGCGGGGCCACTGGCCGATCGTGTTTTTGAACCGATGATGCATTCGGGCAGTTGGCTGGCCCAAGGGTTCACGCCCCTAGTTGGTTCAGGCTCAGGTTCAGGCATTGCAGTCCTATTCTTGCTGACCGCGATCGGAATGGTTGCTGTGGGTGTTAGTGGATATGTGTTTCCCTGTATTCGCAATGCGGAAGATTTACTACCCGATTACGATCACCATCATGATCAAGATTCTGATGATACTGTTCCTCCCTTATCGATCTAACTCGCATTTGAACAGGCGATCGTGGGTTTAAAGGAAGCAACATAGCTCTATTTAGAGACTTTTCCCTGGCCTGAAACCTCTCCAATTTTATGACTTAAAAGCCTCCAAGTGGTCACTACCAACCATTTAGAGGCTTCATCCTACTAGTGATGCGATAGTAAGCTTATGGAGCGTCTGCTTCCACAGGAGCCGTCTCCTTCTTGGTGGAAATGGCTACCCTCACGCCCGGTACCTGACGAACTTTATCCAGGACTTCCACCGCAGCCCCATAATTAATGGCCCGATCGGCATTGAGAATAACGACTAAGGGTTGATCCGGTTGCTGTCGCTTTTGGATCGAGTCAGCCACTTGATCTGCTTGAATCGGTTGTCTATCCAGAAATAGATTCCCCTGTTCATTAATGGTCAAAGTCACCCGATTATTATTGAGTTGTGTCTGGGAATTTTTTGCTTTAGGGAGATTGACGGATAGCGTTTCCAAGCGAGTTAGAAATAGCGTAGACATAATGAAAAACGCCAAGATTGAAAATGTCACATCAATCATCGGCACAATATTAATTTGAGTGGGTTGTTCCGGTTCGGCGATCGCGCGGCGGCGGGGCATAGTAACTCTCCTGGCATTGTCAATTAGGAGCGAGATTCAGTGGGGTTAAACGTAAACGCTTTTTGGCGACGGCGATACAGGAGTTCAATTTCTGCAACGTTTTCTTGAATCAGGGCGAGTTGCCGAGTATAGAAACTGCGGAAAATGCTCGCTACCGCAAAGGCCGCGATCGCTACAATCAACCCAAAGGCCGTCGTAATTAAAGCCACACTAATCCCAGAGGTCACCCCAACGGCTTTGCTCCCGTCTACGCCCCCCAAGGTCAAGTTGGAGAAAGATTGCATCAATCCCGTCACCGTGCCTAACAATCCCAATAAAGGAGATAGACCCACAATCAGATCAAAAAAATCATTAAACCGCTTCAGGATCGGAATTTCTGCCTGAATTGCGCCATCGATCGCCAGCGCAAATTCGTCAGAGTCTGCATCTTCGAGGGAGAGCGCTTCATGGAAAATCCGGGGAATGGGCAAGTTTAAATGCCGACTCAGTTTTTCGATCGCTAAACTGGGGTCGCTACGATACAAACTAATGACTTGCCGGACAATGGCATTTTGAGTTTTGAGCAACCGCGACCAAAAGAGCGATCGCTCAATCACCATGGCGACCGTTGCAATTGAAAACAATAACAGTGGCCACATGACTGGCCCCCCTGCCAAAAATAAATCCTTTAACGACACAAGCTCACCTCATCTCCATAAGTTATAACTGAGAAGCTTACCTGACCGGTCTCAACTCCAAATAACCTCAGTTAATCTCAAATACACATAAAAAACAAATTGACAGTCATGACGTGCGATAGCCACCAGTGATTATGACTTTCAAGATTGTTTGGTCTAAGATTCAGATCAATATACCACGATCTATTAATGCTAAAGTATTTCAATAAAAGTTTTGCAAGGGTGACAAATTGGTTTGGTGTGGGGATCAAACTCAGCCTTACAAATAACGACAGGCTGTCTTTTGACAAATTGAATGTTTTGCAACAGGTTGAGATTGAGGAGCATTCATCTGTCATTAAGATTGGTTAGAACGATGGTGAGAAAGACTGAGTTGGGGTGTGAGAGAAAACATAGTGGACATGGTCTTAAGTTAGCCTCTGAAAGGTCAGGCTGGATTTCTATAATTGGGTGGGTCAGTACCTGCACGATCGTATCTGGGCTGGGGTTATCCCCCAAGATTGCCCAAGCGCAGGAGCTAGACCCAGCCTCACCGGACGAAGAAGAAATTACGATTACAGGGGTGAAAGAAGAACTTCCCCAGGCCACCCCGACCTATCGTGTCGATCAAACGGAAATCAATAAACAAGGGGCTAATAGCGTTGCAGAGAGCCTGCGAGGACTGCCGGGATTTGCCATTAACGACGTGGGATTTGGCGCAGATATTCACACCGGAACCTATTATCGAGGGGCTTCGATCAACCAATCTGTGTTTCTGCTCAATGGTCGATCGATTACGACGAACGTCAACACCTATCACGGCAATATTGACTTGAATAGTTTGCCCGTGGAATCGATCGATCGCATTGAAGTATCCAGCGGCAGTAGCGCAACGCTCTATGGCTCAGAAGCCTTTGGGGGCGTGGTTAATATTTTTACTAAGCCCGGTAGCCAGACGCCTAAATTCAACGGTCTTGTGCAGTTGGGAGCCTACGGGCAGGAAAATTATCGCGGCAGTTACACCGGCTCCTTTGGTGATGTGGACTACGCCTTGGGCTATGAGCAGTTCCAATCTACCAGCGACTATCCTGTCCCCAGAGGTGCGGCCAACCGAGGCCCCGATGGCAATTTATTCAATGGCGACAGTGCCACCAGTAGCTACTACGGTCGCTTTGCTTGGGCGATCGATCCTCGCAATACGCTCACCTTGGATGGCACCAAAATCACTAGCCGCAAGGGTTTACTGTACTTTGGGTTTCCGCTCCAGCGCGATCGCTTGAACCATGATGCGTTTAACACCGGGCTGAATTGGCGATCGCAATTAGCAGCGGGATCGGTATTAAATGCCTCCGTAGGCTTTAACAAAGACTACTTTCATACCTTTGGGCCAACGGCCAATGTCTTTTTCCGCCAAGGCCGTTTAAGCTCCAGTAGTTTAAATTTCCGGCTTGATCATGATTGGCAATTGACTCGATCGGCGCAACTGCGCTGGGGGTTAGATGCCAAAACGGCTTACCTCACGTCAGAAACGACCAGCAATAATCCTGCTGTTAATCAATTTAACGAAGTCGTGGAAACCTCGCGGTTTACGCCTGCGCTGTTTGCTTTGGGCACGTTGCAACTCACCCCTACGCTACGCACGGAACTGGGTCTGCGCCAAAACTTTAGTGGGGATTTTGGTAGTTCCCTGAATCCCAGTGTGGGCTTAAATTGGTTGCCTAACCGCACGATCGGGTTGCGGGGCAGTTGGGTGTCGGTGCGCCGCTTACCGGGTTTAGATCAGCAATTTGCCTACGATACTGTGCATAACTGGTTCCCCAATGAAAATTTGCAACCGGAGTCGGGATCATCCTGGACTGCGGGAATTGATTTCAAACCGAGTCCCCAATGGGCTGGCCAGGTGACCTATTTCGGCAGTGCACTGAGCGATCGGATTGCCATTCAAGCCACCCCCCGCAATGGCCGCACCATTTCCCAATGGCAAAATATCGGTAAAGTGAATACCCATGGATTGGAACTCGCGTTGCAATACCAGCTATCCCCTCAATGGAAAACTTTTCTCAATTACACCTATACGGATGCTCGAATCGGCTCTGGGGTAGAAAAAGGATTGCAATTGGCTCAGGTGCCATTTTCTGTGGGGCAATTCGGCATTGGCTATGAGCATCAGGGTTGGCAGATTAATTTATATGCCAATTACTTCAGCGGGGCACGGCGAGCCATTTTTGTGAATCCGGGTGAGAGTCCGCGTGATTTTTCACCTTCATGGCTGAATGTCGATCTCAGCGCTCGCATTCCCATTACCCGTCGGTTGGGCCTGCTGCTCTATTTAGAAAATCTAGGCGGTCGCACCTACGAGAAAGTCAATCGTCTCTATCAACCGGGTACCACGATTCGCATTGGCCTGAACTCTGAGTTTTAGTCGCTCTGGGGCTAGCTCTGGACTTGTCTCTGGGGCTCGCTCTGGACTTGTCTCTGGAGCTAGCTTTGGGTCTATGCTTACCGCTATAATTGCTGTCGCAACCACTGCTCTGCTGTCGATCTCGTTGCACAAGCCTGTCCTGGGCAGCCATAGATCGCCGTAATGGTTTTGGGGATAGCCCGTTGCTTTTGGGCGAATTCCGCTGCGTCTTCGATGAGCAACACCATGCCCACACAATGCTGGGCAATCCGGTCTTTATTCTGTTTGCCCCACTGCACGATCGCGCGATGGACTGCTTGATGCACAGTTTCATCTTCGATCGTGGCCTGGGTGGGATCGCTGACCTGGGCCAAGAGCACGCCAAATGGGGTTTTGCGCCCCAGCCATTGATCAAACTGGGTTAAATATTGCTCCACATCTGCAAGGCTGATCGCATTGATAAACTGGACAGCCACGATCGGAAACTTAGAATCTTGAATGATAATCATGGGTTAACTTCCTGATCGATTCAATTGCAGTGAATTTAAACCCGTGATGATTTACTTGCCACAGAGGTATCAACGGGAGTATGACACTGAAAACTATGGGGAATGAGTAAAAGACACAGCCCTACGATCGCCGAACTTAAAAGAAAGACTCCAATATACCCGATGCCACTGACCAACAGGCCACCGACAACCCGTGCGGGAATGCTACCTAGGGTAATAAATGATGCTTGAATGGCGTAATCAGTAGCAGCACTGGCAGGATAGCTTTTATCCATCATCACCGTAAAGGCATTGGTCACCACCACGCCAAGGGCGAGGGAAGTCAATACGGTAAGGCTCACCAGAATGGGTAACTGAACCCAACCTAATGCAGGGGCAATATAGGACAGAATACTGAATGCGGCTAGACTAAAGGCCCAACGTAGCGATCTCTGGCGACCAACCTGGGCAATGATGCCACTGGCAATCAGTGAACCTAAGATGTTGGTTCCTGTAGACAATACTTCTAACCATCCAACATTTTCTAAGGAAATATTCAAATCCACTAAAAGAAGATCGAATAGGTAAGCGGAAAGAACATAGCCAAAGTTAAATAGTAGCAAAATGGTCAGCCACACTTTCATCCTAGGCCGTTGGCAAAAATCCAGAAAGATTTTGAAGTAATCAAGCATTCCCTGGAAAGGTGGCGATCGACGATCGCGCTTAGACAAAAGGGGGGCTGTGATTGGGGCAACGATTGGGGGTTTGGGGCTTTCCCGATGAAATAAAACCGGCAGGAGTGCAAGCAGCATGAGACTAGACAAAATCAGTAAGCTATTCTGCCAGCCTAAATGGTTCAGCAAAATCAGCATACCACCCCCACCAATCATGCTACCCAGCGAAACCCCAATACATTGAATCGCATTCCCAAAACCGCGTTCTTGGGGTTCTAGGAGCCCCAGGGCGAGGGCATCGGTGGCAATATCCTGGCTAGCGCAGCCGATCGCAATCACTAACATCCCAGCTAGCAAGAGAGGCAAGCTGGTCTCAAGATTGATCAAGCTGCATCCAGCCGTCACGATTGCCACTAAACTCTGGAGCATAATGATCCAAAATCGATAATGGCCCAACGCTGGAATGCTATAGCGATCGATTAAAGGTGACCAGAGAAACTTGAAGGTAATCGGTAAAATCAGCAGAGAAATCAACCCGATCGCGGTTAGTGACAAGCCTTCCTGCCGTAACATGACGGGCAATGCTTTCCCTAGGAAAATAAATGGCAATGATTGCGACAGATATAAGCTGCCCAACAACCCATACTTCTTGAAACTTGAATATTTTTGGAGAACCACAGAATTGACTCGGGTAACAACGCCATTGAGCTATCTGATTTTGAGAGATGTGATCTTGGAGAACTTGGAAGTTTCTGTTTAAAGCCTCGTCATTAATGGAGTATTCAATGAGAATTTAATCATAAAGATTCTCATTTAGAGTAGCGCGATCGCGTGTTGTTTTGAAAGAGTCAGCCGCAAATTTTGGGTATCCGGGTGGCCAAGTGGCGATGGCATTTAGGGGAAAAGATCGCTAGACCTGTCTATTTATCAGGCTTTCAGGGTTGGGCTGAGGATCTGGCGAATCAAGGTGAGTAACTGGGATTGGGCGGAATGGAGAAAAAAGTGATCCCCTGGCAAGAGTTCTAAACGAAAGGATTGCTGGGTCTGAACTCGCCAAGCTTGCAATCCTGCTAGGCTTGTTTCGGGATCGTCCCAACCGCCGAAAACCGTGATGGGACAATCCAAGGGAGGCTCTGGGGTGTAAACACTGGTTTCGACCACCGAAAAATCAGCTCGCAGGGTTGGCAGTAGTAATTGCATTAATTCTGGATGTTCCAAAATTGCCTGGGGCGTGCCATTGAGCCGATGCAGTGCTGCGAGGAACTCGGGTTCCGGTAGGTTGTAGCGCAGGGGCATCGTGGCGGCAATCTGGGGAGCCTGTCGCCCAGAAATCAATAGGTGGGCGGGCGATCGCGCCCCCTGCCGCCGCAACCACCGCGCTAATTCAAATCCAATTAGCCCTCCCATGCTATGCCCAAAGAGGATAAAAGGCCGATCGAAGGTGGGTAACAAAGCTTCACCAATTGCTTGTACCAAGGGTTGCAGTTGATCGAAAGCAGGTTCCTGTAGGCGCAATCCCCGTCCGGGTAACTCGATCGGGCAGACTTCGATCGTCGTCGGGAGTTGGTTAACCCACGATCGAAAATTGAGGGCACTTCCCCCCGCATAGGGCAAGCAAAAAAGCCGTAAAGGGGCCTGGGGATTGGGTAAGGGACAAGTGAACCAAGGATTAGTCGTTGAGATTGTTGTCATTAGTGGATGATTTGTTGATTCCGAAATAAACCCGGCAAGAGAAGATTCGAGAATTCTTGCCAAAAGTGAAGTTTATGTAATAAGCTCTTTGTAAGTTATCAGAAATTATTCTCAATTAACTAGAAAAAGTTGCCTCAGAAAATTGGGCGAGCTTAAGACTGACCTAATCAGGCTGATCTAACCAGATTGATCTAATCAGACTGACTTCAGTTGTGCCTTGTTTGACACATATTTTGAAGGCGTAGTCTACCGACATCCCCTAATGCATCAAATCTAAATCACTACAAATCTAAATCTAGCTAGATCTAGATATTGTATTAAGCTTGCATGATTGAACAATCTGGCAAAGCAGCGTTGATTTTTTAGGAGCTTTTGGGAGAGAGCAGAACAGTGCTAGAACCAGGATTAGAACCAGTGGTAGAACAAGTTAAAGAAATTTTTGCTGAGTTAGGTATTGCGGACGACGTACAGGAAGATACCTTACTTCAAGCCCACCTTGGCTTAGATTCTGTGGAAACGGTGCGGCTGGCGTTGGAATTGAAACGTAGGCTGGGAATTGAAGTGAAATTGGGCAGTCGGCAGGATGTTACGGTGGGAACCCTGTGCCGAATGGCGACGATCGCGACTTCAAATGTTCAATCAGGTGTTCAATCAGGTGTTCAATCAGGATCTTCATCAGACACAGGATCTTAATCAGAGGTGCTACAGAAGTGCCATCAACAACCAGCCAACCATCGTACAGGATTAGTGAACTTTACCAGGAAAGGGAATGGAGAGTCCTTCAGCCAGCTTACCCAAGACATTCAATGTAGCAGCGCATTTTCTTGAACTGAATTTAGCGAAAAATCGAGCTGATAAGGTGGCGTTTTACGCTCGGGATGCTGCCTATACCTATGGACAGGTACACCAAGCAGCGCGTCGATCGGCGAGGCTGTTGAGTAACCTAGGATTGGAACGAGAGCAACGGCTTGCAATTTTGTTACCGGATACGCCAGAATTTGTCTTTGCATTTTGGGGAGCAATTTGGGCGGGGATTATTCCCATTCCCATGAATACTGCCTGTAGCGTTGCTGAGATTCAATATATCCTGCAAAATTCCCGTGCTAAAGTCTTGCTGACCACGCAGGCTTGGCAAACGACACTGTCTCCCCTGCAATCCCCTAGCCTCCAGCATGTGCTGACCGTCGATGGGGTGCAATCCTTTATGACGCAACTGGAGCAACAGGATAACTCCCTGGCGTGGGTAGAAACCGATCGGGAAGAACCGGCCTTTTGGCTATACACCTCTGGCAGCACCGGACATCCCAAAGGGGTGGTGCATCTGCATCAGAGTATGGTGATTTGTGCCGACGCCTATGGCAAAGCGGTATTGAACTTACGGGAGGACGATATTGTCTATTCCGTTGCGAAAATGCCCTTTGCCTATGGTTTGGGCAATACACTCTATATGACCATGGCTGTGGGAGCATCCTCTGTTCTGTCTGATGCAGTTAATGCTTTTGATGTGATTGCGGATATTCACACCTATCGCCCAACGGTGTTCTTTGGGATTCCGGGGGTGTACGCGGGAATATTGGCCCTGCATGACTTGGAACCCCTTGACCCAGCCTCGCTACGGCTGTGTGTGTCCGCTGCCGAACAACTTCCCAAAACCCTCTGGTCGCAATGGCGCGATCGCTATGGGCTGGAAATTTGTGAAGGTATTGGTACCACAGAATTGCTGCATATTTTTCTATCTAATCGGCCTGGGGAATGTCGTCCTGGCAGTTCAGGGCGTCCGATTCCGGGGTATGACGTGCAGGTTGTCGATGCCCAGGGATTGCCCACTGCACCTGGGGAGATCGGAGCTTTGCAAGTAACGGGCGAGAGTTTGATGTTGGGCTACTGGAATCGGCTGCAAGCGACCCGTGAGGCATTGTACGGCTTCACCATGCGGACGGGGGATCAATATCTCAGGGACGCAGATGGCTATTTCTGGTTTATGGGGCGCAATAATGACTTTTTCAAGGTCAATGGGATGTGGGTATCGCCCTTTGAAATTGAAGATGTGTTGCTCCAGCATGAAGGCGTTTTAGATGCGGCGATCGTGCCGGAATTTGCCACCGATGAAACGCTAACTCAGATTACAGCCTATGTCAGCCTCAAAGTAGGGTTTCAAGCGTCGCCTCGCCTGGAAAAAAATCTTTGCCAATGGGTCAAGACCCACCTGCCCCATTTCAAAGCACCCCGCAGGATTCATTTTCTCGATCAGCTTCCCCGCACATCTACCGGCAAAGTGAATCGCAAGGTATTAAGTCGGAAAGCTTTAAGTCAGCACCCAACCTGATCCCAGACGCAATTCTTTTCCCTAAAAAACGTATTTAGTTTGATTTATTGAGGGGTTTTGTTATGTTTCAAGTTGCTAGTCCTACGATCGTCTACCACGAATTGTTTGTTCCGGTTCAAAAAAATGCTCAATCGCTCCTCCAAAACCTCTTAGATATTGGCCTCTTTTCTGATTACGTTCTCTATCACAGCGATCGCGAAGTTCGGATTGCGGGAAATGCTCTCTGCAGCATTACAGTAGGTACTGATACTGTGATGGTTAATCTGATGGGAGAGCGACAAACTCAGTCGATTTCTACCGATCCATTCAAACAGGTGGAGGCGATTCTAGCAATGTTGCCTGTGGAAGATTGGACAGCCTATGGCTATGTGGGTTTTGACATGGCTCGGTTTTACTCTTCCTACCAGAAAGCGATTCAGCAGCCGTTGCTCCATCTGCTGATCCCAGAAACGGAATTGCATTTAACGCCTAAGGGGGTGCATATCCGCAGTGTGAAGTCTCTGACTAAAATTCTGGAAGCGCTGTCGATCGAGGTTCCCCTACGGCAATATACAGCCACGCCCCCAACGGTAGATTTTAGCGATCGGGCACAATACCAAACCCAAGTGAGCCAACTGATTGAAGCCATCCAAGCGGGGCATTTACACAAGGCTATTTTGTCGCGATCGGTGACGGTTGCCGGAGAAATGGATGTCTTGGGAACCTATTGCTTAGGGTATGAGAGCAATAATTCTGCCCGTTCCTACTGCTTCCGATTGGACGATGTGAGTGCTGTCGGGTTTAGTCCAGAAATTCTGATGACGGTCGATCGCAATAACGTTGTCATTACCAATCCCTTAGCGGGAACCCGTCCCCGTGCAACGGATTTGGCGGAAGATGAGCAGCTCTACCAAGAACTGTTCACCGATGCGAAGGAAGTGAAAGAACATGCATTGTCCATTTGGTTAGCCCAGGACGAAATTTCGCAGTTTTGTGATCTGGATACGGTGCGAGTGTTTGATTTTATGCAAGTCAAGCAATATCGCTGTGTGCAGCATTTGTCTTCGCGGGTGGGCGGACAATTACGCGATGACAAAACCCTCTGGGATGCGTTGAAAGTCCTGTTCCCTGGAATTACGGTGTCTGGCATTGATAAACAAAGTGCCCTGGAATGGATCGATCGCCTGGAAACGGAGCCACGCGGGATTTATGCAGGGGGCATTGGTTGGGTGAATAGCCAAGGTCTGGCTGATTTTGCGATCGCGATTCGATCGGTATACCAGTACGGCGATCTAATTCACTTCAACGCGGGGGCGGGCATTGTTGCGGAGTCTGTTCCGCACAATGAGTATGTTGAATCGGTGAACAAGATGAATACCATGCTCACTAATTTGGTTTTGAAAGCTTAAGGCGCAAATTCAGTGTTGATTGCAGCGGATTAGGCTGGGTTTAGTGAGCAGGAGGCTGGGTTTGGAGCCAGGTTTCTAGGTCGTTGGCTTGGGCGAAGTCGAGAAGGGCTTCGCTGAGGTCTTCAATGGTGGCTAAGGGAAGGTCTGCAATGCGCGATCGGGTGGATTCGTCGAGTTCACCAAAGCGTCGGGTCAGTTGCCGCAGGACGAGGGCAATGCCTTCGGCTCGGCGGCCTTCCTCAAGCCCTTGTTGTAGCCCTTGTTGTAGCCCTTGTTGGCGGCCTTCCTGTAGCCCTTCTTGCAGGATTTCTTGATAAATGACGGATTCACGCATAAGGCTCTCCCGAAAGATTTGTTGAATGAGGGGTTGACGGAATTTTAGTCCTGCGAGGATTTGGGTGTAGCTGGAGACTTCTTGTCGTTGTTGAGTTGATTCTATCCTATTGATTTGCTGGGCGATGCTGGTAAGGAGTTGTTCTGGATTCGTGGTAGCGGCGAGGGGCGCGAGGGGGAGGAGGGCGATGTCGTTGAGGAGTGGGGTGGGATCTTGTTCCCATAGGCAGACGACTTGGTATTGGTGGCGGGTGTTTTCGAGTTCGAAGGTGTCGGCGATCGGGGTGCCGGGTGGGGGTGGGAGGAGGCAAACGAGGATTTGGGTGATGGGGAGGCGATAGAGGCGATGGAGTCTGACCCAGTAGTCCAACATGCGGAGGGGCAGGGGTGGGTCGGAGTCGAGTTTGACTTGGAATTCGAGGTGGAGAATGCGGTCTTGGGTTTGCAGGAAGGTGATGGAGTCTGCGCGGATGGGTTCGATGCTGAGTTCAGTTTTGAGGACTTTGAGGGGAGTGACGGGTTGGCCAAGAAGCCAGGTGGCGAAGCGATCGGGGTATTTTTCGGAGAGGAGTTTGCAGAGGTTGTCGAAGGCCATGGCGGGCAGGAGGAACTGAATAGAGCTATTGTACTATGTCAGTTCAAGCCGGGTATTTTTCTTAGAATGCGGACAGCTGTTGTACAAGATTGTAGTACAAGATTGTAGTACAAGATTTTTGCATAACTTCGCTTTGAGTGTCTATAACAGTGTCTATACTCCTCACCATAGGTCCGCCGATGAAACCCCACTACACCGATATCAACATCGTTCTCGATCGCTCCGGTTCCATGCAAAGTATCAAAGCGGACACGATCGGGGGCTTTAATGCTTTTCTGGAGCAGCAAAAACAAGTTCCGGGGCAAGCCACCATTACCCTGGCGCAGTTTGATGATGTGTATGAAGTGGTCTATCGGGCGATTCCGCTGTACCAAGCCCCTGAACTGAACGATCAAACCTTTGTTCCCCGGAGCTCGACTGCGCTGCTAGACGCGATCGGGCGCACGATCAACGAAACGGGTAGCCGCTTGGCAGCCATGGCAGAGTCAGATCGGCCTAGCCATGTGATTTTCGTGATCCTGACCGATGGCGAAGAAAACGCCAGCCAGCAATTTTCTGCGCTGCAAATCAACCAAATGATTCGGCACCAAAGTGATGTTTACAACTGGGAATTTGTTTTCCTCGGGGCTAACCAAGACGCCATTACCACGGCTAGTAATTTGGGAATGAAAGCAGATCAAGCCATCACCTATGCTGCGAGTCCCGCCGGAACCCAAGCTGCATTTAAGGCGATGTCCCGCAATATGGCGCGGTTTCGGGAGGGGGATTTCGAAGCGTTGGCCTTCAGTGATGCCGATCGCGAAGAACAGCAGGACGCGGGCTTGTGAGTAAGTTCGGCTGATCTACGATCGAACCTTGTAAGCTGAGGAAAGTATTAATTCCATGAATGCTATGAAGATTCGCGCAGAGCAGCCTGACGACTATGCAGCCATTCGCCAAGTGAATGAGTTAGCCTTTGGTCGATCGCAGGAAGCGGATTTGGTGGAGGCATTGCGGGATAGCAATCTGGATATGATTTCCTTGGTGGCAATTGCTCCGGTTGCAGATCCCGAACCACTGGACGTTGGGGCGATCGTCGGGCATCTTTTGTTCAGTCCAGTGACCATTACTCCAACGATCTCCCCACCGCTGGTTAATCCCATCAAAATTGCAGGTTTGGGGCCGATCGCCGTTCTGCCAGCGTTGCAACGCCGAGGCATTGGCTCCCAATTAATCCAGGCTGGCTTGGAGCAATGTCGCCAGCAGGGGTATGACGCGATCGTGGTATTGGGAAATCCGCAGTTTTATCAGCGCTTTGGCTTTGCTACTGCAAGCTTGAAGCATTTGCAATGTGAGTATGAGGTTCCAGAAGAGGTCTTCATGGTTGTGGAACTTCAGCCCAATAGCCTTGCAGCCTGTTCCGGAATGATTAGATATGCACCCGCGTTTGCTAATGTATAAAGGAATGGTTTGAGTGATCGTCGCTACAGAAATATATCAAGTCGATCGTGCCATCCAATGTTTTTCAGTTGTATAACTATCAAGTAATTAAGTGTCGGTTGATCTGATTATTCAACTATCAAGAATTAATAACTCAATTAAGAATTAAGAATTGAAAAAAGCAGTTTAATTCTTAACAACCGATGTGGTTAAAAGAATTTTGAAGAAGCATTAAGCTTTATCTTAATTTCCCGAAAATCCAAGAAGTCAGTACTAGTATCTTGTATGTAAAGTACGGGCCTTGACAAGCTATTAATTGTGATGCAGTGTTCTATTAGCTAATGCTGATGGATGCTCACCAGTGAGTCTAAACGTGAAAGCTCAAAAGTCCACAGATAAGGAGATGTGGTCAAGGACTGGGGTTGAGATTAGGCTGCAATCAAGATTGGAAATCAAATTTGAATAAAAAGGATTGAGAAACTGCAAAACAAACGATTTTAGGATAATTTTCCTGCTTTTTTGCCTTTTTAGGCTGTTGGCTTTGAGGACATTTTAAAGTGCCTTGAAGGTGTCTATTCTATTCCCTCAAATCTCTAATGTTGAAAAACGTTCGATCGTTTTCTCTTGTATTTAGTTCCTAGGAAGAGGATCAAAGTAGCATTTGATACGCTAAAGCTTCTCTTTGATACTGAGCCTACAGAGAAATAGAAAAGAACTCTGTTTGCTGCGGATGATTAGCTCCACGGTTTGCTACGGTTTGCTTTTGTTGAGTTTTGTTTTACTACGGTTTGTTTTACTACAGTTTGCTTTTGCTACGGTTCTCTATGGTTTGCCTAAGTGAATCACTAATTTGAGTGTTGGCTAAATTGCTAATTGAATTATTAGCTGAATCACTAGCTGAATTAACTAGTTGAATCACGATCATTGCCCACCTTGCCCATTTTTGATGTCAGGGCTGGTTTTATGTCAGGGCTAGATTAATTTTGTTTGGTGTTGATGCCCTGCACGTCTACTCCATCACAACCCAATATGAGGATGCTATGGCTGCTAATTCAAACTTGCCCAGCTATGAAGACATCTTTGGAAGTCTAGATTTTACCAAAGGAGAAGATGGTCGATCGGTGCTCTCCCCTGCTGCCTATCTCGTCGATCTACTCCAGCTGCTAGACGATCGATTGCCAGTACCTTCTCCGTCGCAGGTGAAAGGACTGCATCAACGTCGGAGTGATATTGAGGAGATATTGTTAAATACAGAAAATGCTTTTACCGCAGTTCCCTACCTCGATATTGTCAATAATATTTTGGAGAAACGGATCGGTGATGCTGTTTATACGCAGTTGAAGCAGCAGCAATACCCATTGCAGTTTCCCTTTAACTTTGAGAATGAACGAATTAAGAAATTTCTCCATTATTTAAATGTTTCCTCCGAATCTCTCTATAAAGCGTTTAGTTTAGACTGGAATCCCGTTGTCATTGGTCGAGAATATCTGAACCTTTCAACGGAAGAATTTGATGCCATTACGAAAAGTTGGGCGATCGCAGACTTAACGCAATATTTAAAAATCACACCTTCCTCTCAAGATCAGACCTCGTCAACGTCACGGGTGGCGGATTTTCTGGCGGCAACCCAGTTGTCTCGGGTGGAGTTACGGGAACTGCTCTATCAAAATCTGAGTGAAACAGCAACATCCTTGGAGACTTCATCTACGAACGCGGCTGCGAATTCTCCTGCTGCGAATTCTCCTGCTGCGAATTCTACCGTGAATGCGATCGTGAATGTTACTGTGAATTCTACGGTGAAAACGGAGCGTACCAGAGCCGCTGACTTTTTTATTAATCACGGATTGCAAGGCTATGCTGTCCTCGATGATCAAGAAGAATCCATTGTTTGGAAAACAGAGAATCCAACGACTCAGAATCCAACGACTACATTGATTCCCAATGCATGGTTCGATCGAGTCCAACGCCTCATCCGCCTGCATCACAAAACTGGGCTTTCCTTGACAGACTTGGACTTAATCTTGCGCACCTGTTGTCAGTCTAAGTCCGGTCAAGGCGATTTAGATGGCGTGGCGATCCAGAAAATGGCGGTGATCAAATCCTTCTGCGATCGCTACGAAATTGCGGTAGATGTTGCCTGTAGTTTGTTCAGCCCCATGAATAACCTGGGAATAGGTGATGCTGACGAACCCGCCGATTTGTTTAATCGGGTGTTTAACGGCAAATGGGCGCAGATCGATCGCAGCTATCTGCGCGGGTCTGCCTTTGTTCCCGCCAGCTATAAAAAAGACTACACACTTTTAGCTGACCCAGATGATATCCTGGCTGTTAATAACAAAGCCTATCGGCAGCGGGTGGCTCAAGCGCTGGGCATGAGCGAAGCCCAGTTGATTCTAGTGGTTACCAAATTCAGGGATCATGCGAAACAGGCCAGTGCAGGACAAGCCAGTGCGGAAACCTCTCTGCTAGATGCCCAAGCCCCGATCGATCGGTCTGCCCTCTCGTTGTTATTCCGGCTGAGTCAACTGGCGGAAATGTTCGATCTCACCTACGAAGATTTCTTCAACCTGTTTGATATCCTAGAGAAAGATCCCGCCATTCG
Source organism: Alkalinema sp. FACHB-956 (assembly GCF_014697025.1). NCBI lineage: Bacteria > Bacillati > Cyanobacteriota > Cyanophyceae > Leptolyngbyales > Leptolyngbyaceae > Alkalinema > Alkalinema sp. FACHB-956. The sequence continues at coordinate 91,910 of NZ_JACJRC010000012.1, forward strand.
CGTTGCCAGTGCCTTTAATCTCCTGATCCCTACTGCACCCCAGGAACTGGATTGCTACCGGATTATTGCTGGAAACGATGTGGCAGCGTCCATGTGGCTCGTGCAACTGCTCGGAGCGATCGCCCAATGGCTGCAAGCCCACGATATCAGCACGGGAGAACTCAAGCAATGGTTAACCCATGCTTACCAAACTGAGGCAGAGGCCACGGTCAGTCGGCAACAAAAAATTGCGTTTCTGAATACGCTGTATCAGCAGTTTCAGTCCGTGATGTTTAGCGCAGAGATCTTTGTTTCAGATACGGAGGAGGCCAGTGAGGCGGAGGCGATCGATCGACGCACCGCTCGGATCATTTACCAGACCTTTGTTGAGCCGGAGAGCGGGTTGGTGGCGAGCCAGGATCGGCGGTTGGTGAAATATGAGTCGCAGCGGGTGGAAAAAGCCGCTTACCGGGCCTTAACGCGGCTAGAACGGATTCAACCAGCGGACTTTACCGAGCTAGGGCTAGAGGCCAAATGGCTTGAGACCATTTTCAGTCATCTAATTTTCAAGGACTACATCAGCACCGAAGGACTTCTGCGGGAAGATCGGTTTCCGACAACGGTTGAGCAATTTCAACTGGAGACGGATTTCAGCGCCCATCGGGATGATGTGTTCCTGATTATCCATGACTTGCTCACGGAAGCCATCCAAGTTGAGGCGGCGGAAGCTTCGATCGAACCGGGAGATGACGCTTTTGAAGAGGGTGAGACGGAGGCTGAGATCGATGAATCTGAAAATGAGCTAGACGACGATGATGGAATAACAGCGGTAATGGATGAATTGCTGCAACCAGCGGAGGCTCGATCGTCTAATACAGCGGTAGAACTAGCGATTTACCCATCGGATTTTGAAGTCTTAACGGATCTGTCGGAACTGGAACGGAATGAACTCTACGATACCTTAATCTTCAACGGCTACATTGATGAAGAAGGGAACGTTCTCCAAACGGATTTCTTTGTTGATGAAGAGAACTTAGAAGGGTTTCAGGTGAACATTGGCCTAGCTCAGGATGCCCCCCGCATCTTTAACCTGATTCTGGCGCAAATGCAGCGGTTTCACCGAGCGGAACTCACACTGGATAAACAGGTTTTTGCTGACCTGCCGCTGAAGCCGTTTGAGATTGATGACCTGATGGAGAACCTCGTCTTCAATGGCTATCTCAGTGCCAATTACTTAATCCTGAATAAGGAAGCACTGCTCACCACCACAGTGCAAACCTTCAACTTGGCCCTTGCCTTCTATCCCCATCGTCGCCGTATCCTCCAAGCCATTCAGGGATTGGTTCGGGAGTTCAAAGCCACGTTCTACACCCTGAACCGAGATCTGTTTGTCACGATCGCTGATGAAATTGCTGCGAACCAGGTCTACCGGCATCTGGAACCCGACTACCTCCGCAATGGACGGCTCCAGGGCAAACGCTTGGAAGAGGAAGGTGAAAATTTCTTCCTAGATTCTGATAACTTAGGCCAGTTTGTCCTGTCGGCTCCGTTTAGCAGCAATGATACCGAGATTATTTTTAGCGCCATTCAGCGTATTGTTGCCACCGCGAAAAAGTATCAGTTGAGCCTGCAAGTCTTGGAGGAATTGGATTTTGATTGGGAGGAGCAGGAAGAACTGATCGATGTTCTGCAATCTTCGGGGTATCTCTACGATCGCACCTATTTGGTTCAGGACAAAATTAGCTATTTCCTCCGCATCGACAATGCTCTAGAGTTTACGCTGGAAGGCTTTGAAGATTACAACAAAGATATCTTTTTTGCTCTGCACACGATCGCCAAAGTGATCGATGGTGATGTGCAGACGATCGCGGCGAAATTTCAAAGTCTCGCCGAAGCCCAATCCATCACCTTATTGGAGGCTCTCCAGGATCAGTTTGGGGTGGATGCGGACATTTTACAAATCCTCTGTCAACAAGTTTTACACAGCTCCAGTAGTACCCTGGCAACTACTTCTGGGGATACTGGCGGGAATGCTGATGGGCATATTGCCGGAAGCTCTGACGGCAATATCGTGGAAAGCTTCCTTGTCCCGATTCTTGCGATCGTGGACATCCAGGATCGGATTACGGTGGAACCGGCGGACAACCGCTTTAATTTTGCCTATCGCCGCATTGGACAATTTGCCGCGATCGCAGCCAAACTGGGACTCAACGCAACGGAAACAGCGATCGTCTGGCAGGATCAAAGCTTAGTCGAAAAATTCCCCGAAAAATTGGCCCTTCCCCCCGGCGTCGATCGGATAGACGCGCTGCTGGAAACGCAACTGGCCGATGGGACTGGCGTGATCTATCTCTTCACGGGGAATCAGTATTGGCGCTATTCCGCGAAGAACTACCAACTGCTGCCCCCGGAAGGTAGCCCCCTAGAACGCCCCAAAGCCCAACCTCTGAGCACCCTGTCGCCGCTGTTGGCCGAAATCCCTAAGGTCGATGCAGCCTTTACCGCACCTAATGGCGATCGGGTGTTGATTGCCCAGGGTATCACCTATCGCAACACCAAGGGCCACGATCGTTGGGTCCAAGAGCGTTGGGTGCAGCCGGGGGCCGCCCAGCCTGACGGGTCTGGACAACCCGGACAGTCCGCTAACCCTCCCGCAAAAATCTGGGGCAAGGTGGCCAATAACTTTGACGATCCCCAGCGGGTGGATGCGACGTTCCAGGATCGGGATGGACGCACCTACCTGTTTTCTGGCGATCAATACATCCGCTACTCCGGGGAGAACTACACCTTCGTCGATGAAGGCTATCCGCTCAAAATCGATCGCCACTGGTTACGGGAAGCTTACCAGGGAGAGGCAGGCGGTGATGCTTCCGCGATCGTGCCCAAGGCGTTGCCCAAAGCGTTTCAGACATCGATCGATGCCTCATTCCAAACGGCCAACGGCAAAACCTACTGGTTCAAAGACCAGTCCTATCTCTGTTTGGAGTCAGACGCTGTTGAGAAGCCCATTCACCAAACCTGGGGCAAAGTCAGAAATAACTTTGCAAGCCTTAGCAAGATTGATGCGGCCTACATAGATGGCCCTCAGGTCTTCCTCTTCGCTGGGGATCAAGTCATCGCCTACCAGGACAGCCTAGAAAACCCTCAGGCCATGGTTCAGGAAGGCTTCCCAAAACGTCTGCGCAACCATTTTCCCAATCTGCCAGCGGAATTTGTGGACGGGGTGGAGGCGGCGTTTAAGGCCAAGGATGGAACCGTTTATTTATTTAAAGGGGGAACGGTTCGGCAATATCCTGCCAATTCGCAAGAACCCACGGAGCAGCTTGTCCGACAAACCTGGGGCCGAGTGCGCAATGTCCTAGGAACCGAGGGGACGGTGGATGCGGCCTTTGTGGGGCTGGATGGCAAAACCTATCTGTTTAGTGGCGACCAGTATGTGCGCTATTCCGGCGCGGACTATACCCAGGTGGATGATGGCTTCCCCCGCACGATCGACCAGGATTGGGGCGGGCTAAACCGAGTTCACCATGCGTTTATTCTGGATGGCAAAACCTATTTATTTGGCACAGCGGCTGATCCGAATAATATCGTCTACGTGCGCTATTCCACCCACACCTACAGCCAGGTAGATCCCGGCTATCCCAAGCCCCCCAACGATAACTGGTGGAACCTGCCCTTCAGCTTGGTGGAGGAAGGCGGCGACTTTTCAATGGTGGATGCTGTCTTCAATACATCGGATGACAAAATCTACCTGTTTTCCGGCGATCGCTTTATCTACTTTGACCAACAACAACGCTGGTGGTCAGAACCCCAAAACCTATCCACGGCCTGGAGTCTACCGTTTCCAAACCAGCGGGTGGACGCAGCCTTTGTGGGCAAGGATGGCAAAACCTATCTGTTTTCCGGGACGGAATTTATCCAATATTCCGGGCATGACTATAGCCGTCCCGACGATCGCTCCCCCAACAAAACCCATCGCTATTGGGGCTACACCACCAATAACATTGCCAAAACGGGTCGGGTTGATGCAGTGTTGCTGGTGGATTCCCATGAACTCGATGGGGCAGGCCAGATGCAAACGATGGCCCATACCTATCTGTTTTCCGGTCAGCAATATTTTCGCTACTCCATCAGCGAGAAAGATCAGCACAACTATCAGTACAGCGAGCATAACGTCGATGAAGGTTATCCCAAAACCATTGCCACGTCGCTGCGTCAGGAACCGCGTTTCAAAAATCTGGATGCGGGCACCTTGGCCAAACTGGCCGATGGCATTGATGCCGCCTTTGCCGATCGCCGTCAGATTTACCTGTTTAAGGGGGGGCAATGCTATGTCATCTCCGAAAGTCTGTACCAAGACTATGGCGATCTAGGTTTGGCGGGGGTGAGTTGTGCCTTGGTTGAGGAAGGCACGATCTATCTGGCGAATGGGGAAGGCTGGCAGCGCCACAGTAGCCTAGAAGGGATGGCGACAGGTAAAACGCCAGCACTGCCACCCTGTTTGCGGCAGGTACCGGATACGTTCAAAACTGGGCTTCAGGCGGTACTGCATGGGCGCGATCGCAATACCTATCTGTTCCAAGGCTCGACTTGCTTTAACCTGTCCCTGAATCGGGCCTATCCCCTGGCGGAAGAATGGGGCCGCATCAATAACAATATCGATACCCACAACACCGTGGATGCGGCCTTTGTGGGGCTAGATGGCAAAACCTACCTGTTCAGTGGCGATCAGTTCGTGGTCTATGGGGCGAATTCCCCAGCCAATTCCCAGGATTTCTACGCCCAGATTGAACAATTACCCCGATCGATCAAAGACCATTGGGGCGGCCTGACCCGCGTTTCCCTTGCCTTTGTCAAAGATGGCAAAACCTACCTGTTTGAACCCGCTGATGCCCTGGGCAATGCTCGCTACGTTTGCTACTCCAGCGCCGACTATCGCCAACCGGATGCAGGCTTTCCCAAACTGGGCGATCGCAGCTTCTGGGAAATTCCTAGCGAATACGTGGACGAAGACTTTAAGACGATCGATGCGGTGCTGTCGGAAGGGGAAAATCTGTTTCTCATCTGTGGGCAGCGTTATATCCAATACGATGTCGATCCGGGGCAATGGACATACCCCAAACCGCTCTCTCGTATTTGGCGGGACATTCCCTTTAACAATGACAGCTTCCGGCGGGTGAAAACGGCCTTCACCGGACGGGATGGGAAGACCTACTTCTTTGCAGAGAACTACTATGTCTCCTGTGGGAGCGCGGTTGTTTCGGGCCCTCAACCTTTTACGTCCCCCGCACCGATTAATCAACGTTGGGGCAAAGTGCGCAATAACTTTACGGATCATCCCCAGGGCAATCGGGTTGATGCAGCCTTTGTCTACCAGAACCAATTGACTTATTTATTCTCCGGCGATCAGTACATTCGCTATTCCGGCAAGGATTACCGTTACGTGGACGAGGGCTATCCCAAAACCATTGCGATCAATTTGCGCAAAGAAGCCGGTTTTCAGAATTTGCCGGAAAGTTTTGAAGATCTCCTGGCCCCGCAAAGCCGAGATGATGGACGGGTGGTCTTGGCGGTGCTGGCCCACGATCGCACCCTGGCGTTGTTACTGGGCGATCGCTGGTACGTCGTTTCCCAGAGCCTCACGGCCAGCTATCCCCTCAGCCGTCTGGGTCGGCTCAAAAACAACATTGCCCAACGCCATAGAGTGGATGCGGCTCTGTTCCTGGAATCCAGTGGCCAGACGTTCCTCTTCTCCGGCGATCAAGGGGTGCGCTACAGCGATGATACCTACACCCAGGATGAGGCCCATGCCTATGTGGATGATGGCTATCCCAAATCCCTGGCCACCATCCTGACCCAGGAACTGGGCATGGGGCATCTGCCGAATACCTTCCAGTACGGCATTGATGCGGTGCTGAAGGGCAAGGATGGCAAGCTCTACGTCTTCAAGGACAAGGACTATTTACAATCTGACCAGACAGGCTCGCAGTCGATCGCGACCTTTTGGGGCAAGGTGGATAACCAGTTTGTCTCGATCGATCCCGCCGATCCCAGCCGAGTTCCCCTGGATGCGGCCTTTATCTCACCCAACGGGAGTTTGTACGCTTTCAAAGGCACGCAATACATTCGCTACACCCACCCCGATCAAGCCACGGTGGATGAAGGATTTCCCAAATCCATCCAGGACAATTGGGGCAATTTGCCAATGGCGTTTGAGACTGCGATTGCTGATCAGCCAGCCATTACCGGGGGATTTGTCTTTGAGGGCAAGACCTATCTGTTGAAGAATAGTGAAACTAGTGAAACCAGGCAGGATTATGTGCGCTATTCCGATGCAACCTATCAAGCGATCGATGTCATCTATCCCCAAAAAGTGAAATACCGCTGGGGCCATTGGTCGGATTATCTGCTCAATGATCTGTACATCATCACCCGGTTTAAACAACTCCAGGACGGCCACAGTAGCGGAGAGCAAACCTTACTGGATTTCCTGCATCCCGAAACGGGGCCGGTGGCCGATCCCTACGCTGCATTGGCGAGTCTGTTTGAGTGGGATCTCGAAGAGGTGAAATGGCTGAAACGCAAGAATGCCTTCTTAACCGATGACACGCTGTTTGAAATTCAGTTCAAATTGGAACTCATTCTCCGGCTCTACGACATTTTCACCCTGGCGAACAAGATGGGGATTGCACCCCGCCAACTCTACACCACTGTTTGGCTGAAGCGGTATTCATCGAATGTGGCGGAAGTCAATTTACAAGATGTAGCCGATGCGTTGTATCGCTGTTTGGCCTTAATTCATAGTGCATAGCTTTTACCGCTGAATAACTCATTGCGGAATTATTGATTTTTAGTCATCCGTTCATACTTATCTACACGTTGTCAGGTTGAATTATGTCAAATAATGAGTGGCTCCAGATCGCCCAGCAATTGCACGATGAACTCAATGTCATTAAACGCGATGCGCTTGTGCCCTATGTGATCTCCCAGGATGCGGAGGTGGAAAACGAGCGGGAGTTGTATGAGCAATTGCTAATTGATGTAGAAATGGGCAGTTGTGGCAAGGCATCCAGAATCGGCGAAGCGATCGCGGCGGCCCAGCTTTATTTCCACCGCTATTTTGTCAATCTAGAAAAGATTACTCCAAACGATCCTGAAGGGACTAAGCGCACCCTCAAAACCTATTGGCAATGGATGAAAAATTATCGGGTGTGGGAAGCTAACCGCAAGGTGTTTCTCTATCCGGAAAACTATATTCGCCCAGAACTGCGAGACACTAAAACCCCCGCCTTTAAAACCTTAGAAGACGATCTCTTGCAGGGCGAAATCACTGAAGATGCCGTGCAACGAGCCTATCAAAAATATTTGGATGAGTACACAGAAGTGTCTCGCCTCACCATTGCCGGGGGCTATGTCTACGACTCGGTGGACATGAATGTGGACATGAATAATGAGTCGGCGAAAGGTCTGGTGCTGTTTGGGCGGACTAAAACCGATCCGCGCCGCTACTATTACCGCATGGCGCAATTTTTAGGTGGTGGTAAAGCAACCACTTGGGGGCCTTGGCTGAAGGTGAATACTCAGATTGAAGCAGATAAAGTCTATCCTGTCCTTGCCTTCAATCGCGTATTTGTCTTCTGGGTGAAGCTAGAGGCGATCGCCAATAATACTAATTCCACTGCCCTCACCACCACTACCAGCGGCAACACCCAAACCGTTAGCGCCAATTCCCAGTCTGCTACCTATGTTCTTCGCATCTTTTACTCGTTCTATAACCTCAACAAAGAATGGATTCCGCCCCAGACCTTTCAGCCTAAAGATGAAACCGCTGAAAAGATCGAAATTAAGATACCAGCCGGAATCGATGTTCAAGACATCAAGAATGTTGGATTATTGGTGGAAACATCCAATAAACTGAGCGGCTTTGCTGATAGAAGCGATGTAGACCATGCAAATATTATTATTCGTTGCACCTATGAAGTTCCTGTCACGGAATATGATTTGAATTTGTATCCCTCTCTGGTCGATACACCCTTGCCAGAAACGGGAGAACGCTTGTTTGCGATCGGGAAAGATACGAACGGAGCCTTGATTTTCCGTGCTTTTGATCACCAAGAACAGCGATCGCTCGATCTGCGAGAATCGGCAATCCCGGAAGCGAAACAGGCCCAACTCGGTGAACTCAAAGGTTTGCTGCTGGGGTTCTGGAATGGAGCCATGACCCCAGAAAACAAGAAGGCAGTAATCGATGCCATCACCGACTTAACGGGTTATCAGCCGCTGCGACCGGAAGTCGGGAAAACCAAAACGGTTGCCTGCTATCGTACCTTTAGCCTGACGCCGGAACTGTACACGGTCAAATTATGGGGGCAGTATCCCTTTGAAAATGCCCGAACCGTTTTTCGAACGATTTTTGATGAACCAGATATTCCTGCGGATCAGATGGTGACCTTGAACACCGGCGATCAATCGACGGAAGCGCCCTGGTTTAGTTTTGACTATAAGGGAGGGAGTTTCCTCTGTAAGCCAGATATCGGCGTTTTGGGCGGGGATCTGTGGCCTAAGTCCATTCCCAGCAATACTGATGGGTTACCGAAGTGGCCCATGATTGACGCAGCGGTACAGTTACCCCCACGCGGCACCACTCGCAAAACCTTCTTCTTTAAGAACGATCGATCCAATAGTCGCCGTCGTACGCCCCAAACCTACGTGGCCGCCGATACGTTTTCCACCGCCTCTACCTTTTCTGCAGAAACGCCGATCGCGAATACATGGGGCAAAGTAGACAACACTATTGAAAGAACAGGCATCATCAACGCAGCCTACGTCCATAAAGACGCACAACGACTGCTAGAAATTCCCCAGGACATTGCTATCCCAAGATATCGAGACGTTCAAACGACCTATTTATTTAGTGGCAATCAGTACGTTATTTACTCCAATAACGGTGGATCGAGGTCCTACGAATGGGTTGATGAAGGCTATCCCAAACCGATCGCCGATCACCCCTATTTCCCAGGTCGGAATCTACCCAGTTGGACTCAGATTGATGCTGTGTTTCAAGCAAAAGATCAAAAAGTCTACTTCTTTAACAACACAACAAAAACCTATCTGGTCTCTGGCTCGTCCACGGAGCGATCTATCAAAGACGATTGGGGCAGTGTAACCAAGTCAGCATTTATTAAAGATTTTAGAGCGCCCGCAGAGGACTCCGGTGCGCCCTCAGTGGATGGGGCCTTTATCGTGGGCTCGGGGGCCACTGCGACTACCTACCTGTTCAATCGTTTTCAGTATGTCAAATACACCACTGGGGCTGACTATAGTTTGATCAATGGTGCGCCCAAGCCCCATAACTTTCTAGATCTCTTGATTGATTTGGGATTTAATGCCAATAGCAAAAATGCTGCTGAACAAAATACTCTCAGAAATGACCGAGTGATTGCATCTTACAATAAGGGATCAGAGGTCTATTTCTTCACGAGCACTCGGAATAACTACAAGTACGATCTCTCCAGTCGGCAGTTAACGGCTCTCTCAGAGGATAAGACGGAATGGTCAGCGGGTTTTGAATTGGACGGTGTGGTCTACCTGTTCGCCGGACAAAAATTAATCACCCTACGATCGATCAGAAATGATAAAGGCGAGGTCTCCGTTGCCAGGGAGGAGGTGACGGTCACGCATAGCATTCATGGGGCCTTTGCGGGAGCGCATACTGACAGTAATGTCTACCTGTTCCGGCAGAATGAATATATGGTGCTGCCCAAAGCGAATCTTTCAGTGCAGTCTCTTGTGGCGGCGATCGCGGCTTGGAATGGCCAACTCAATGAGGAAAAATGGGGCAAGATCGGTGACAACATTGCCCGTACTGGACAAATTGATGCAGTATTTTGCGATGGGAGCAAAACCTACTTATTTAGTGGTGATGAGTATGTCGTCTATTCGGGGAATCGCTATGGTGTGCAGCGGGAGAACTACCCCGATGCAGGCTATCCCAAAAAGCTAAAAACCAATGACGAAAAGTTTCCCCAATGGGACAAAATGCAACCACTCCTGCAAACGTTGACGCCAACGGGTAGCCGAAGCACGATTTATTACTTTGACAATAGTAATCAAACATATGTCCAAGCGAATAATCCTGCAACGGGTGCTTTATCCAACCCCGTAGCCACCCGCTCAACTTGGGGACGAGTCCGAAATAATATTGCTGCGCAGGGTATTGTGGATGCAGCATTTGTCAAAGGCGATGCCAGCGGTAATTACCTGTTTTTAACCAGTGGCGATCAGATTTTCCGCTATACGATCTCGACACAACTGAATGCAAACCCAACGCTGGATGCGGCCCTGAGTAATTTTGTCGATCGTGGCTACCCCAAAAAATTTACCTGGAATCGGCCTCGCATTGATGCTGCATTCACCCTGGCTGGAAAAACCTATTTGTTTGCAGGAGATCACTATTTCCGCCTAAGCGATCTCCAGAATGGCGAAATTCAGGAATTAACCAGACCGCCTAAGCTCAATCCGATTCGCCGTAATTGGGGGAACCTGCCCAGGGAGCTACTGGCGGGTGTGGATGGTGCGTTGCAGGTGGATGGTGAGGGCGAATCCCAGGACTTGTACTTGTTCCAGGGCGATCGCTACATCAAATACACTATCCAGGATGACACCAGTGCTCAGCCTTTTGAACTGGACAATGTCACCTATGAAATTGTCCGCCTGACCACTAGTGTTGCCTATCGCCTTAATCAAGAATTTTTTGTGGGAGGGCTGTCGAGGTTACTCAGTCTGGCGACGCAGCAAATTGATGATACGCCTGCCTTCAAGTTGACAGACACCTCGATTCCCCCAGGGGAGATAGCGACTACGATTAAAGTCTGGCGGGGCAAAGTCAAGGAAGAGAAATTACCCAGCAGTTTGCACTTGGACTTCTCTAGTGCCAATGGTATGTATTACTGGGAGATCTTTTTCCATGCGCCGTTCCTGATTGCCCAGGCGCTGAATTTAGGGCAACAGTTTGAATCCGCAAAGCGGTGGTATGAGTATATTTATGACCCGACGGGAGTCTTTCCGTTCTGGAAGTTTCTGCCCTTTAACCAGCCCGATCGCCCGCCGAGCGAGGCGGTTGACCAGGCGTTAATTGATGCCTATTTAACCGATCCCTTTGACCCCCACGCGATCGCGGCCCTGCGACCGATGGCCTACCGCAAAGCGATCGTCATGGCCTATCTGGATAACCTGCTGGACTGGGGCGATATGCTGTTTCAGCAATACACCCAGGAAAGCATCAATGAAGCGCGGATGCTCTATATTCTGGCCTACGATTTGTTGGGTGAGAAGCCAGAAAATCTCGGTAGCAAGCTACTGTCGGAGGATCAAAAGTATGACCAATTGCGCGCAGATGCAGGGCCGCAACGGGATGACCAATTGATTCAACAACAGTTAAGCCAATCCCATGGAGAGCAAGCCGCAGATCAACCCACCCGAAATCAACCAAGCCAAAATCAACCAAGCCAAAATCAACCGCCGATTCGGTTAACGTTGAAGAATTTAACCGAAGGCGATCGGGACTATGACTTCCTGGTGTATCCCCTTGAGACCGAAGTAGGGACAACGCCCCATGCCAGTGTGCTCCATCCCTATTTCTTTGTGCCCGAAAATACGGTACTGCTGGACTATTGGGAGCGGGTGGAAGATCGCCTCTACAAGATTCGCCATTGTTTGAACATTCTGGGCATTAGCCAACCGTTACCTTTATTTGAACCGCCGATCGATCCGATGGCCTTGGTGCGGGCGGTGGCTACGGGAGCGGGCCTCAGTAGCGCGATCGCGGGTCTGAATGTGCCGGTGCCCCACTACCGCTTTGAGTTCATGCTGCGGAAGGCCCAGGAATTGGCGCAAAAACTGAGTCAGTTTGGCAATGATCTGCTGTCAGCCCTGGAAAAGAAAGATGCTGAAGAACTGAGCCTGCTGCAAAATCGCCAGGAAGGCATCATCCTCAATCTCACCCGTGCGACCAAAGTGGAGCAGATCGAGGAAGCCAAATACAGTCGGCAGGCGCTGGAAGAAAGCCTCACGTCCACCACCCACCAAGCCAACAAGTACCAAGAATGGATCGATGGGGGATTAACGGAGCTGGAATCAGCGCAAGCTGCCATGATGATTTTGGGATCTGGGTTGATGACCGCATCAGGGGTTCTCAAAATTGCGGGAGCGATCGTCTATGGCACGCCTGAGTTTCACATTGGGCCTTTCTGCTTTGGTACCACTACCGGTGGCAAAAGCTGGGGTGAGTCGATTAGCAAGATTTCGGAAGCTCTGGAAACCTCTGGGGATGGCATTAGCATGATTGGTGACGCGATCGGAATTTTTGCTCAGCACGAGCGATCGAAGGAGGACTGGAAACTGCAAAAGGCGATGGCTGACAGCGAAATCATTCAACTGGGGCTGCAAATCCAAGGGGCAAAGCTCCAGGAAAAAATGGCAGAGCGGGAATTGGTCATTCTGGATCAGCAAATCGCCCAGAACGAATCCATTAGCACTTTCATGCGCGATAAGTTTGCCAATGCCCAGCTTTATCAGTGGATGGCTAGCCGTCTATCAGGGTTGTATTACCAGACCTATCAAATGGCCTTTGACATGGCCAAAGCGGCTGAAAAAGCCTTCCAGTTTGAGCGGGGCATGAAGGAAAGCGAGGCTAATTTTATCAGTGGTTCCTATTGGGATAGTCAACGCAAAGGCTTGATGTCTGGCGATAGCTTGGCCTTTGATTTAGACCGCATGGAAAAAGCCTACATTGACAGCAATCGTCGGGGGTTTGAAATTACCCAAAATATTTCTCTGCTTGACCTTGACCCGGTGGCGCTGCTGCGACTGAAGACGAAAGGCGTTTGCGAATTTGCCCTAACGGAAAGCCTGTTTGATTACGATTTTCCGGGGCACTATTGCCGCCAGATTCGCACCATTTCGCTGTCCTTTGACTTTGGCGACAATGCCCAACCCATCCTAGCGACCCTGACCCAGCTAACCCATAAGACGGTGCTGGAACCTGACCCCAAAGCGGTGAAGTATCTGCTTGATCCGAAGGGGCAGCCACCGGAGTCTCTGCGGAGTGGCTGGAAGGCAAGCCAGCAAATTGCCCTGTCCCATGTGGATGAGAATGAAAAGAACAATGGTTTGTTTGAGTTGCGCTTTGATGACGATCGCTATTTGCCCTTTGAAAATACGGGGGCGGTTTCGACTTGGCGATTGGAATTAAATGGTAAGAAAAACAGTTATAACATCGCTGCACTGCGGGATGTGGTGATTAATCTGAAATACATGGCGGAACAGGGGGGACAGGTGTTTGCCAGTGCTGTGAAGGGATTGCTGAAACCCTATCCCACGGCGCGGTTCTTGGATGTGGCCCAGGAGTTTCCTGATGAATGGGCCGCGTTTTTAGAGGGTGAAGGGGATGAGTTAATCCTACCCATGAGCCGTGATCTCTTCCCCAACATGAGCAGCAGCAAGATTACGGGAATTTTTGCTAGCTATGATCTCGTGGAACCGGGGGCGATAAGCATGATGTTGAATGGCGATAAAAACCTGATGCTCAAGGATGGGAAGTTGTTGCTAACCAATGGTCTGAGTATCAGCAGTCGAGGTTCGGATTGGCGGTTTGTGATCAATGGCGATCGATCGATTCTCAACAACATCGGTCTTGTCTTCAGCTACAAAGCCAGCGTGACCTAATCTGACAACGAGACGTTGTGCTCGCATCATGCCGCTTACTGCGGATACAAATGCCAACAGTGAAGACATTAACTGGGAAGGTAATCAAAATGCCGAAAAAGAAAGGTACCAATCGAAATCGGAAAAATCAAGAAGAAAATAAGTCAAAGGTGCAAAAAGAACACAAAAATCTTGCTTCACTGAAAAGACAGGGGGTGAATTTGTCGGAGATAGGTGACGGATCATTGACGGTCGATCGCCCCCTGACCACCCGCACCCAACGCTCGGCTCCCGCGCGCCAAACCCGAACCGATGACAGACCAACGTCTCGGCGAGATGTATCCCAGATGGGAAAAGTGCCCCGGAAAACGCGGCCCATTCAGGACGATGTTGATGCACGCTTGGATGAAGATCAAATTGCTGCCGATCTCGCTGCTGAACAGGAGGATTTTGATAGTCAAAATGAGGATTTCGATGCCGATCTGAACGCTTATCTCTTCACTAATCAAGCGCAAGCAGAACAGCAAGCCGAGATAGAACGGCAGGCCGAGGAAGCTCGCAAGGCGAAAGAAGAAGCAGAACAGAAGGCTGAGGAAGCCCGCAAGGCGAAAGAAGAGAAAGACCGACAGGACGAAGAAGCTCGCAAGGCGAAAGAAGAAGCAGAACGAAAAGCTGAGGAAGCCCGCAAGGCGAAAGAAGAGAAAGACCGACAGGACGAAGAAGCTCGTAAGGCGAAAGAAGAAGCAGAACAGAAGGCTGAAGAAGCCCGCAAGGCGAAAGAAAAAGCGGAACAGAAGGCTGAAGAAGCCCGCAAGGCGAAAGAAGCAGCGGAACAGAAAGCTGAAGCAGAGCGTCAGGCCCAAGAGCAGCTCGCCAAAAACGACTTGCGGCAACGCATCAGTAGTCACGCAACCGCTAGTGCAGATTGGTTGCTCCTGACGGTGCCCCAACGCGATGCGATCGTCGATGCCGCCTATCAGGCCGCCTTTCTTTCCGACCAGCAGCGCAAGCAAATTCTCTTAAACGCGCGTCCCAAAAAAGGAACCGCCACAGAGAAGGATGCAGCTGCACAGACCAAGCTAGCTCAGACTATTCAGAGCCGTACTACCAACGCCATTAACAAGGCAATGGACGAGGTTAAAAGAGTCGCAAAGCCGGCCAGAGACGCGCAGCGGCAAGCGAAGCTGGTTCAAGACCAAAATCTTCTGCGGAACTATATCAACGGACTCCCTGGGCCGCAAAACAATGCTAACGTCAAAGCGATCCTGCTCAGGGCCATCGACCAATTCAGCTTCAGTAACCACGCCTACGGCACCGCCATCAGTAAGGCATACCCAGCGGATGATATCAAGCAGGCTGCTCTCCAGTGGAATGACATGCAAACTCGTGTGAATAGCCCGATTCACCCGATTCAAGTCGTGGCCAATATGCATGTTCCTGGCGGAGCGCAAACCGATCTCAAGTGGAAGGATCGAGGCAAAAACTGGGAAAGGACGAAGAATCTCGTGGCTGAAGTGGATGGTGTGAAGAACAATATTCACCTCTACACCACTGGTGGGTGGCAGGTATCCAAAAGCCAACCAAAACCCAAGGATTATTCGGATTAAACCACTCCGATCGGGCGAATACAAACCGAATTGCTTGAGATCTAGACTCAGTGAAAATGTAGCCGATTCTTCTTATTTCTCTTTCTCTCCAGACGTTTAATCTTTACCTATCTAAAAAGCAGCCCATTAAATCTATGTCCACCAGCAAACGAACTAAAAGTCGAGGAAAGCGCAAAAGTGACTCTCGCTCTAGCCTGACTAACTCCGATCGGAGTAGTTCCCAACGCTCCTCGCTAGATACCCGCCGGGAAAAAACGAAGGACAAAGAAACGGACGACTTGGGAACCGATCGCCCGATCGTGCCTACCCGTCGTGCTTCAGCCCCAGAACTCCGCCGAGGAACAACCGATACCCGATCGCGATCGACTTCAGAAGATCGATCGAGCAGCCGTCCAACCACCACATCCGATAATTCCTCGACTCAACCGACTCGCAGCCGCTTACAACGCCAGAATGCTGAGCGGCAATTGGTTACCCCACCCAAAAACGTTGAAATCGAGGCCCCGCCTAAACCCCAGATTGACCTCAATAAGCTGACTAACCCCAGTGTCCGACGAGAAGCGGCCAAACTTGCGGCGCGGGTGGATAAATTCCAAACCGGGTTGGACATTGCCCAAATCGGCGGCTACAAAGTTCTCTCGGGCATGAGTGTAGAAGGCACCTTGCAACAAATCTTTGAACTGGCCGATGCCAACGGTGATGCCAAACTGCTGCGGCAACTCTCCGATGCCACCTCCTTTAAAGGGAAGCTCTCCCTCTTCCAACCTACGACCGAAGGGGGGCGAGCGGTCACGCGCCTCGTCCAACTCTACAACGCGATCGCGGGTGATGGCAGTTACCTAACCGTCAAAAGCAACATTACCAACCTTGCCACCGATGCCACGGCCCTGCGGCAAATGGCACGGGATGTCAATGTGCTGCGAGGGTTGGATAATGCCCAATACGTCGATGCCAACCGCCTGCTCAGAACCGTGGCAGGGGTTCCGGCCCAGCCCATCAGTGAAACTAACCGTGAGTGGTATCTCGAACAAGCCACGCTGATGAAGGCGTATCGGGATTTAAACAATACCAATCCCGCCCTGCAAAAGAAATTGGCATTGGCAATGCTGCAAAGCTACGCCAAGGCTGCGCCCCTGGGAGCCACCAAAGCCGAGGAAATCCAGGCACAGGCGTCTCCTGTCATGAATAACCCCGCTTTCTATCACCGTAGTGCTTCGGCTAATCCGCTGTTGACAGCTGTGCTCACCGACTTCTGCAAGGATATGGGCGTGAATATGGGCAGTGCTCACCTGGTAGATAATGCGCGCTTTCGGGAGGTGCTGGCTCGTGAGTATGGTATGGAAGGGGTCAATACCCAAATCAACACCCGATCGGACTACACGACCGCCTTGCAAGATCTCTTCAACAAAGCGGCAAACGGAGAATTCCCAGCGGGCAAAGTCGTTCTCGACATTACTGATCTGTTTAACCAAGTGCCGAGGCAACCTCAAGATATCACTCAGACAGTCAGGGATCTAGAGAGAATCTTTCTGGATGAGGCGGAACGGTTTTTGGCGACCCATACCGACATAGACCAGGGCCAGTTTGCTTCTCTGATGAAGAATCTCCAAGTGGTGGCGATGTCTACCCACAAAGGGGTCGATGTGCTGCTGACGCCCCCCTTTCTAGGACGAGCAGCCGTCACGGAGGATTCGCAATTTCAGAAAGATCTGCTCAAAAAGGCAGAACATCAAAACTCGGAATTTTTCGATCCGATCGAACATAGCATGATCCATTCCGGTTATCGGCTCGACCCGATCCAAGCGCGGAAGGCATGGCTGGAGGTGACTGATCCCACAGTCATTCTCAAACATTACAAAATCATTGGGGATGGCAAGGATTCAAGTAGAACAATTCAGATGACGGAACTGGCAACTTCGGATAAGCCCACGCCAAAGGTATTTACCAGCTTTGCGGATTTGATTCAGCATCCTACGTTCGATCGGTTCGAGAAACTCGCCAACGATCCTACGGCCCCCCCCTATCTCAAAGCCCTACCCCAAGCGACAACGAAACTCTTGCGGGGGCTCCTGGAGTACAACAAAACTAGCGGTGGCGTGGACAAAGCCATGGCCGATCAGGGACTGGATGAAGTGCTGCAAACCAGCTATTTCCGGATGCTGAATGCGATGGCCAGCGCGATTCAAAATAGTGGCGATCTGGTGGGCTTTATGAACCAGATCGAAGTCCTTCAGCAGCAGGTTGCAACCCTGGTGTCTCTCTTGGAACCCCACGGGACTGATGACTTTGGGGATAGTCTGCGCACCCGATTAACCGATCCGAAGGGTCCCAACAATCGCCCAGTCATTCCCGCTGGTTTAGATGAGCCGAGTGTGCAGCTTAAGCCTTCGGCGATGCATTGTTTAGCCAGTATTTTGTCCAGTGTGGAAGCGTTGAAAGGGGGTAACGATCTTAACGTGTGTGTGGTCGAGGATCACTACTACGAGTCTGCTGGCGCTATTTCCACTGCCAAGACCTATAGCGTTTCCCAATTTGATGGCGATGCTATTCGCGATACTGATGGTACTGGACTTAAGCCCCTTGACCCAAATAGCATTAAGGGTAAAAAGCCCTTGGATCTATACGTCTGCGATTTTCACCACAATATTTCCCTCGATCGGACGCACTATCAGATCGAAAATCTCCAGCACCATGTGGATGAGTTGTATCGCAATAATTTGGTTGCCGATACGTTTACAGTGGCGATCGATTGCACGATCGACTTTGTGAACTCCGAAGATGTGCAGGCATTTTTAGAGCACAATAAAGCTCGCATCGAATCCGGCCAGCTCAATGTTGTGCTGTTCCGCAGTGCCCAGAAATTTGATATGTTCGGCATGGATAACTACTACGGCGGTTTTACCGTCAGTATTAACGACCACGCCACCTTTGCAGATTTCAACGATCGCATGGAGACGCCTGAAGACCAACTGAAAGGAACCAGTCTCCAAGGGCTGACTCACATTGGTATGTACGCCTCCGAAGACACCGACACCTATCGCAAGGCGTTGATGGCCAATACCAAACGCTTCTATGATGCGTTACCGGCTGATTTGATCTGGAGTGAAGATTCCACTTCCGCCATGCAGGTTGCCAAGACTGACGATCCCAATGCGGTCTTTCTCGATATTAAATTTCCCGGCAACCCTCAAGCCTCTGACGCCTTTATGGATCGGCTCAAACAGTTTGCGATCGATGAGAAGCTTCCCTTGACCGGACGGGCCAGCTTTGGTTTTGCGACCACGAATTTGAACCTAATCCATGGGGAAAAGACGCGACTGACGCCGGGATTGGAAGGGCCGGACATCCAAGATCAGTACATCGCCTTTTTCAAAGCGGTTCACCAAGTCACTAACGATGCCGATGCAGAGGGCAGACAACAAGGGCTAACTGGAACTCCACTGAATCAATTTGTTGCAGACAAAATCAAAAAGATGGTGGTTGCCAAACCATCTGATAGCGACAATTAGTCCGCCTAGCCCAGATGAATCTGTGGTGTAACGTTACTCCACGATCGCATCAGGCTTTGCTTCCACGACGTTTGCTGTCTCAGCGTTTGCTGCCTCGGTAGAGGTCTGTTGAGCACGCAGGTAGCGACCCCAATATTCCTTGGTGACTTTGCCCTCCTTGCGCACCGATCGATACCAGTAGGGGCCATGGGATTTTTCCCCCTGGGCACACCAACAGTTGGGTTTGCCACATTTGCGATACTCCTCCCGCCAACCGTGGAGAGGATTGGGACGTGCCTCAGCGCTAGGGGCTACCGGAGATTCTGGACTGGGTTCCGGGGCAATTTCCGGGAGGGATTCGTTAGGCGTGGGCAATTCGACCGTCTCCGCCTGCGATCGCCGTTGCAGCAGTAATGCTTCAATGGACTGACTCAAACTTTCCAGCTCCACGATCGAGAGGGCTTCGGCTTGTTTCAGGATGGAGCGGAGGGGAGAGCGAGGCGGCATAGCGGACGGGGAACGGTGGGGCTAGTCATCATCATCGATCGCAGGAATCGCTTGCAGCATCTCTACCACCGTCGAAAATTCTTCGGGGCTGAGTTGTGCTGTCGTTTTGCGAAACTGCTCCATGACAAACCATTTATACTGCGGTAATGACCATCCCAAACGATAAAATTCCCGATTCAGCGATCGCATCAGTTTGGAATAGTCTTCGATCGGCAGGTCGTAGGCAAAATCCGGGACGAGGTTGGGGGGCTGTTGTTTAGCGGTGAGTTGGAAGCCGTCGATCGGGTAGTCTGCCATCACAGCTTTGAGTAAGCGAGGGGGTTGATCCCAAAAGTGATCGGGCCGGAGGTACCAGTCCCAAGCTTTTTTGACCTTTTCTGATTCGGGGGGAGCCGCATAGACGATCGCCTCTAATCCGTCATCATCGGGGCAGATGTATTCTGTCAATGCTGCCCGTTCTAACCAGTCCAGTTCTGCGTCCGTGAGTCTGCGGGGGGCCATTCCTTTAGGGAGGGGGGGGAAGCCAAAGCCCGCTTCCCAAGGATCGTGCAGCGGCAGATCCAGGAGATCTAAAGACAACTCAGACTCTAGCGGATTGACCATGGCAAAACAGCAAGAAAGGTCAGGTCGGCAAAAGCCGTGTCCCTATTATAAGCCCGGACTAATGCGCCCACGGGATGTCGTCCTAGGCTGGTGCGATCGTCTGCCAGAATCGCACTGGATGTTTGCGATCGATCGGGATAGGTTCGATCGTCCGGTTGTCAACTAGCAGAAAGCTGTGCGTAACATAGGTGTGGTTACTGCGGAGAATGATTTTGCGATCATGACTTTACGATCGTTATATTGAAGTATCAGTAACTACTAACTGATGAATGTGAAATGCTAGCCAAGCATCTATGAACTGCGTATAGCAATGTATAGAATAAACTCAGCAATTGCTTGATGTAGATTATATGAAACAGTTAGTAATATCAAAAACAATGATTCCTAATAATCAATTGATTAGTCAATATTACAGATCTATTGTTGGTTTATAATTCATCTTCCACAGGCAAAAAAACAGTCTCAAACCAATAGTCCATAAGCATAGGTAATAGCTCTTTCATTCGATCGATATTCATGGGTTTTAACACATAGCTATTGGCGTAATGTCGATAGCAAAAATCGACATCTTTGGGATTGGAAGATGTTGTAAAGACAACGACTGGAATTGTTTTTAAATCTTCATCTTGTTTGATTTGAGCCAAAACTTCCCGTCCATCCGTTCCCGGTAAGTTGAGATCTAAAATCACTAAATTAGGGCGTTGAATGTCTGCATCGTCACTGTAGGAGCCTCTCTTATACAAGAAATCTAGTGCCTCTTCTCCATCTTCACACCGTAATACTGATATCGGCATGGTGCAGGTTTTCTTCATAATGCGTTCAAACGTAAAAAAATCTTCATCACTATCTTCAACGACTAAGAGAGTGGGGGTAAGACGGCCAGATAGATAGCTAGACATTGAAAGTCACTCCTAACGTGAAATAAAACGTACTCCCTACTCCATAGGTAGATTCAACCCAAATTTCACCCCCATGACGTTCAACGATTTTTTTTGCGATCGTTAAGCCTGCCCCGGTTCCTCCCCCAAAGCGACCAGGTGGGTGTAATCGCTTGAAAATTCTGAAGATCGATTCAATATGCTGCGGTCGAATTCCAATTCCGTTATCTCGCACATACATAACTAATTGCTTCGCCACCGCAGGATTGATCGTCAAGTTACTTGCAGTGACTTCTTCCGGAGTTAAGTAGCCTACCTCGATCCATGGATCAGGTTTGTCGTTGTATTTAACGCCATTACTGATTAAGTTAATCAATAGCTCAATCAGCTGATTTCGATCGCCTTGGATGTGGGGTAACGATCGCGGAACGCGAATTTCGATCGGGTCTGATTGACTCATGTTCAGGATTTCCACAACGCCCTCAACTAAGTCATTTAAATCTACCATTGTGAGGGAAAGTTCTACCCGTCCTAACCGCGAATAATGTAATAAGGAACTAATCAGGTTTTCCATGCGCTGGGTCAATCGCATGAGGGTTTGTAATTTCTCGGTGCCGTCTGCATCCAACAGAGTTCCATAATCCTCTAGGAGGAAGCTAGAGTAATTATGAATTCCGCGTAAGGGCTCCTTAAGGTCGTGGGATGCAACGTATGCAAAGGAATCTAATTCGAAGTTCCGACGCTCTAGTTCTTGGTTCAATAGGGTCAGTTCATGGGCTTTTTGCACAACTAAACCACTCACAATGGTACTGCGTAGCTCGATCGCGGCTTCGAGATCGTAGGGTTGCCAAGGTAACGATCGACCTCTCACAGTTTCTTTCCACCGTTCAAAGGACTGCCGGGGCGATAAATAGATCTCACCCGTTTCATGAATTGTGATCGGTTTCGTGGGATCTCCTGCCCAGTGTACCGTTTGGATGACCTCGGGCCTAAACCACAGAATGTAGAATTGCTGGGCCTGGGAAATGGTAACCGCAATGATTCCACTGGCCGTTTTTTGCATCTGAGCCGCTGCGGGATAGACCTGGGTGAGATGATCGGTATGGTAGACGCCAGTGTCAGTGAACTGATCCTGTAACCATTGCACTAAATCGAGCACTTTAGATCTGGAGGGCGTTTTACCGATCAATGTGATATTTTTTTGCTCACACACGGCAAGCCCCTGCGCACCCACTAGATCCAACAAATGTTGGGATTCTTGGTGCAATCCTGCTGCTAGGGTAGGGCTATTGGACAGCGTGTTCATGAATTGATTTTGTAGATCCTGCAATCTGATGCGATGGCTGGTTTTTTCTTGGGCTTCTCTGGCTGCTAGTTCCAGGGAAATCACCTGGCCCAAAAATTCGCAAATGGTTCGAGCTGCGTAGGATAATTTACGCGGACTGTTGTGATGGCAGGCAATTAATCCCCACAATGGATGGACTGATAAATCCGATCGATGACGGAGTAGGGAAATTGACATCGATGCTTTGACGCCCATATTGTGCAAATATTCAATATGGATAGGTGAAACGCTGCGTAACGTTGATAACGTCATATCCAGGGGCTGACCCGCACCGTCACTAATCGTCCTTAAGGGCACAGGTTCATAGGCTACGTCTGGAATGAGCCGTAAGGGATTTAAGCTATAGAGATATTTTGCTTGTTGAGGAATATCAGAGGCAGGATAGTGGAGTCCCAGGTAGGGAGAGAGATCTTCACGGCAGACTTCAGCGATGACGCTTCCGACGCCATTGTCATCAAAGCGATAAACCATGACGCGATCGAAGCCCGTAATCTGTTGAATTTCCTGGGTGACGGCTTGGCACAATGCCTGAATCGTTTGTGTTTGTAAAAATTTCTGGATGGGTTGTTTAACGAACTGATAAAAATCAAAAAAGGTTACATTTTCTGCCGATTGATATTGTTCTAGTTCCAAGATGATGATCTCACCACTGCGGTGCACAACGCCTTCCAGGAGTCGCGGGGAACTTTCTCCGTCGATAGTTAACTGCAGTGGATTAACATATTCAAAATCCCCGGCTAAACAGGCTTGAATGGATGCGATTTGGGGGGGACTCAGCAATGCTGAAAGGGGTTGATCGAGGAGGGTTTCTGGGGGATATCCTAGGTATTCAGCAGAATTTTGGCTAATTTGTACAATTCTGAGATCAGCTTCTCTGATGGCCAATAAGATGCCATGGGGCTGAATTGCAGAGGGAATGTGAATGGGTTCACGATCGCAATTGCTAACATCGACCACTGAAGGAGTGAATTCAGGATTCGTCAGTTCTGCGATCGTAGATTTGACTTGGGCAGCTAAATCAGGAGGCAGCATAGACAACGATGACGAGGGGGGCTAATCCCATTATGAAGGGTCTTGTCAGGAACAAAACTCCTTTTCTTTTGCCCCCCTCGTTACGGTTTCTAAACAACTTTAGTTTGCGCTAGGCTAGTTTGGGGATTGGGTATCCATTTTCTAGCGGTTCCAGCCTAGCTGTTCCAGCGGGTACAAAGGCTCATGACGCTACCTGTCGGTAAGGTTAGGAGTTGTTCGCGAATGGCGTTTTCTGTGGCTAACCAAGGTAGAGGACGGCTCCACTCTCCCATGGGTGCAAAGCCCCGCTGATGCAGGTTTTTGATGGTTGCCAATACGTCCTGCCGATCGCCGATGACTAAAACCCGCACGGGGCGTCGTTCCTGGCTGGAACGATCGCGGGTCAGAATGGCAGCAGCTTCCTGCGATCGGGCGTCATGGGCGCGATCGTCTCTGTACTCAGTCATTGGAGCATCTCCGATTTAATTTTTGGTTTCCTGGTAAGAAAACCGAAAATCTAGCCATCCTGCCTCTTTGCAGCGACGAACAGGAAGGCTTTTGGAGTGCTAAAATCTCCAAAGCCTCTGCGTTGCCTCAGACAACGGAGGGGTCAGTCATCCAGGGTTGGTTACGACAACTCTGGGTGACGATGACGACCAGATTTTTGGGTTCCTGCTATTCCCCGCCGTCATGGAAGGAATAACTTAATGGACAACCTTACGGGATTTTTTTGAGTCCGTCAACTCTTGATTTGTTAACTTTTTTCAGCCAAAGTTGCGCCGGTGGTTGACATTGACTGTTGACAATTACCTCCCCTACCTGTGACGATTTCCATCCGCTCGATCGTGGTCGGGAATTTGAGGATTGATATTATCAATGCATTCCATAGGCAGTTGTGATGCTTGGCCCACTACAATTGGCGATCGCGGGTGTATTCACAGGCACAGGACTGGCAACAAGTTCGATCGAACCATCATGCTTGCGCTTAAATCCTGAAGCTTGTACGAGAGCTGATGGATCTGCGGGGCTGGCCGCAACCGAGCTTTGACTGCTACGATAGGTGAAGAGATCGCGCAAGTCACTCCAAAGAAGAAAAACAGATATGTCCTGATTGGGGTTCTGTGGCAAACCGCCTTTACCTGAAACAACAAAACTACTGTCCGATGTTGTTCCACATCCCTTAACAATTTGCTGACTAGCATCACTCAAAGTTGTAGGCAGCTGACCTAAATTAGAGCTAGGAACGACCTCTATACCATTGATTTGTACAGTACCATTTATCCCAAACTGAGAACTAGCATTAATGTCATTTTCGGGTGTACGTTGTGCTCGATATTGCAAGCCAAAAAGACCTTTCGTTGTAATTTGAATCTGACCTCCGTTCCCTTTAATTGCATCAGCTAAAATATCGCTATTATTTAAACCTAAAATGATTGGTGAATTAATAATAATATTTCCCCCACTACCGTTGTCAGTCCCAAAGGATGTTGTACCAATGATTGATCGATGATTTAAAACAAGTAAGTTACTATTAATTTGAATGTCACCACCATTACCGACTAAATTGAAAGCACCAATATAAGAATAGTCATCTAATTTAATTTCGCCTGCATTAATATCAATTTTTCCAGCTCGATTACTTCCGAAATTCTCTATAGTGACACTTCCTCCGTTATAGAGCGCTAAAAACGGGGTATTGATAATAATATCTCCCCCTGCCCCAGATGGAACGGCGGGTAATCCAAACAGTTTTTGATAAAGGGGTAGGGGTGGAACTACAGCAGAAGCAATGCTACTGGTGTAGAAGTCAGATTCACTGTACCCATTCACTGAGACTGATTCACTAGCGTTGATGATAAGATTTCCTGCATCGCCTGCGCTAATTGTTGAAGTGCCAACTTGACCACCATTACTGACTTGTAAGATACGGGAATTGATTACCACTGTGCCCGACTGTTCAGCTTTAGCCAAATTATATGACCCAATTATACTAGGAGCTTTTAAACTGGATAAGCCCTGGATGTCGATCGTGTCGGCATTGATAAAAACATCACCCGATCCCGATCCCTGTAAAAAATTAGCTGAGCCAATAAATCCTCCCTCTTTAACAGCTAAAGATTTACTTGTAATGAGTACTTGACCTCCTTTTCCACCAGCAGTTGCTAATGTTCCAATTCGACTAAAATTCTCAGGAGAGTTGACATCATAACCAAAAACTGTAAGCTTGTCAGTGTTAATAGCAATAGTCGTTCCTAATCCAGATCCATAGTTTCGGCTATAAACAACGCCACCAGATAGGGTCAATAGTTCAGGTGTCTGGATAATAATTTGACCACCGCCAACTGGCCCAAAGTTATCTTGAAGTATGCCACCCAAAGCATTGGAGTTAGGAACAGTGTCCTGTATTACGAGACGGTTAGCAGCAGATACTGCAATGGCTCCCGCACCACTGATTCCTAAGTTTTTGCTATGTATGAGTGAACCTTGTTGAATATTGATCTGTCCGCCTTGAATTTGAACATTTCCTGGAATAATGTCTCCGACCTCAATGCTAGACTGTTGCGTCAGATTAATTGAGCCAAATTTTGTAATTCCCACAGTTTGGGTAGAAAAGCCTTGGTCAACTGGTTGCAGCTGAATCAATCCTGGTTGGGCTACGCTATTCAGTTCAATCCGCCCGCCCGGAGCTTGCAAAACACCGCCCTTGAGGTCGATATCCCCGCCGATTAATGCTAATGTTTGATTCGCTGCAATATTTAGACCAGAATAAGGTGCAGAGGCAAAGTAAGGAGAAATTGTTGAGGTTGTTGTTAATTGATGACCTGTTCCTTGGACTGTAATTGATCCTGAAGTTTCTCCCATTTGCAAGCCGATCGGTGCGCTCATCGTCAGCACAGGCGGATTGCTCGGATTGACTGCGCTAAATTCTGTCCCATCGCCAAATTTAACGCTATTTGCTGTTGTTCCAATAAACGATCCCCCAAGATTCAACGAGGCATTGGGGCCAAATAAAATCCCACTGGGATTCAACAAAAATAAGCTAGCAGAACCATTCGCTTTAATCAGTCCATTGATGTTGGATGCAGTGCTTCCTGTCACCCGCGCAAAAATATTCTGCACATCCAGTGCGTTGTTGAAAAAGGCAGAACCGCCTGTGGGCACTGAGAACTGGCTAAAGCTATGGAATAAATTGCCGCCCGATCGTGCACCGTTATCGATCGTGAAATCTAATGCGTTGGGGCTGGTTGCAGTTGTGGATAATGTGCCATCAGGAATGACTTGAGCTTGGGCAAACTCTACGCTAGACAGTAAACCGACTCCCCCACCCAAGACACTAACGATCAACCGAACGTTCATGAGAGCACTCCATTCACTGCTACTCTAGACTACCCAGTAATCATGTCTTGGAGTTCCGCCAATTAACGGAATTCAGGATGTTAGCTCGATCTCGTCTTGGTTGCAACAGTCGTCATTGCTGATCCGGCACAGGTGGCGATCGCGGCTACGGGAACAGGTGTAGAACTGGCAACAAGTTCGATCGATCCATCAGCATTACGTTGAAACCTAGAGGCTTGCACAAGAGTAGAGGAAGTTGCAGGACTGGCAGCAACTGTGCCGGAATGGCCACGATAGGCAGAGAGATCCCGCACATCATTCCAAGTGTGATCACTCACCACTTGTTGACTCGGGTTCTGGGGAATGCCGCCCCGGCCCGTCGCCACAAACTGACTCCCTTGAGTCGTTGAACAGCCCGTCGCTATTTTTTGACTCGGGTCAAACACATTAACCAAAAATTCCGTTAATCCAGCACCGGGATCAGTCCCGATCGTATTGACTTTCACAATCCCATTCACACCAAATTTAGAACTCGCCGTAATGTCATTTTCAGGCGTTAAGCGATTACGATACTTCAATCCTAAAATTCCTTGCGTCGTAATATTAATATTACCACCACGACCTTTCACAGCATTGGCGATAATGTCACTATTTTCTAATCCTAAGATGATGGGTGAAAAGATTGCAATGTTACCTCCATTACCCTTTCCACCAGCTTTAGCACTCATAAAACTATTGTGACGCAATAGCAAGATATCTCTTGCTGTGATTGTCATATTTCCACCTTGTCCAACAATGGTAGATGTTTTGATTTGACCTTGTTGATCTAATATAATTTCGTTTGCATTGAGTATTAAACTTCCTGCATCACCACTACCCACATTTTCCGCCGCAATATATCCCTGATTCCGCACTTGAATACTGGGTGCTGTAATAGATAAATTGCCTGCATTTCCACTAGGTAATGGGGGTAACCCAAAAATTTGCTGGAGTCGTCCTGGCGGGTTCTGTCCAGAGGCGATGATGCGACTCCGTTCTGAGAGAACTGACCCGGCTCCATCAATCTCAATCGATTCACTAGCTTTAATAGTGAGGCTCCCTGCATTACTACTTCCGGAGGTACTAGCAGAGATCACGCCACCAGCCTTGAGTAAGAGTCGCCCTGTCTGAATATTGATTGTTTTCGATGCGCCGCCCCAGAAAGAGGTGGTAGCAATGACAGAACCCACACCAGTTCCTTTGTTTTCGCCAATGAGGGAAATTTGCTCGGCGTCAATGTTTACCGTACCTCCGCCTTGCCCCCCAAACACACTAGAGCTGATCACAGCACCATCCCGCAACATTAGATCTGAAGTATTGACTATCAGATCACCACCCTTCCCAGCACCAGCATTAGAGGGTGTTATGATCCCACTGGTGGCTGCCACATCCAGGGGGGAATAGCCACTCAAATCGATCGATTCGGTTGCATTCACCGTGAGATTGCCTCCAGCACCTCCATTTCTGAAGGTTGTGGTAATCAGTCGGCCACCGTCACGAGCCACTATCTGGCGCGCTGATACCTCGATATGGTTGCCCTGTCCTCTCCCCAGATTTTCCGACAGAATTAAACTGGGATCTCGGTTGGGCAAGACACCGCCGAGTTCAAGTAAATCCGCATTCACCTCAATCCCACCTAGGGCATTTTGGCTACCGCGCTGTTGCACCATGACGATGGAACTATCCTGCAACTGAACGGTTTGACCTTGCAGATGAATAGACCCACCTGGACTACCACTGGCATCGACCAGCGCGGCCTGTGAGAGCCGAATGTCGGCCAAGGTAGGCAGTGAGGTATAGTCAAATGTCCAACGGGATGTCGTGGTATCCAACGCCACAGTACCCGCTTGCCCGCTGCCCAGTTCAACGTGACCGCTTTCAGCCAGCAAAACGCCTCCTGTCAATTGAATCCCATTTCCAATGAGTGCCAAGGTGTTTCCAGGCTGCACCCGTAAGCCTTTAATGGAGGGATTGCGGGTTGCTGGCCCGAGGAAAGAGGGGGCATGTTTGAGGGTATGGCCTGACCCGTTGACTTGGATGTTGCCAGGATTGGAACCCATCTGCAACCCGATCGGGGCACTCATCGTCAACAAGGGTGAATGATTTGAATTCACTGCGCTAAATTCTGTTCCATCGGCAAATTTAACGCTATTTGCTGTTGTTCCAATAAATGATCCCCCAAGATTCAACGAGGCGTTGGGGCCGAATAAAATGCCACTGGGATTGAGTAGGAATAAACTGGCAGTGCCATTCGCTTTAATCAGTCCATCGATGTTGGATGCAGTGCCCCCGGTCACCCGCGCAAAAATATTCTGCACATCCAACCCATTGTTGAAAAAGGCTGAACCGCCCGTGGGAACTGAGAACTGGCTGAAGCTATGAAATAAGTTACCCCCCGATCGCGCACCACCATCGATCGTGAAATCCCGTGCGTTAGGACTGGTCACTGTCGTAGGTACGCTACCGTCTGGAATCACTTGAGCACTGGCACTGTTTATCCCTGATAGAACTCCTGCTAAGAATCCCAGCATACCTACGATCGACTGAGCTTGCATCCGAACCCACACTCCCATTCGAGCCCACACTCCAGAGATTTCTGCCCTAGGGTGCCCGGATACCGTTGCAGCTAGCTCAGTGAACTGACGTAATCCAGTTTTGCACCTTTAGAGGGCGTTGGCTGTTTTCATGCTTTGTCCACTACAGGTCGCGATCGCAGGTGTAGTCACAGGTGCAGGACTAGCAATCAGGTCGATCGTGCCATCCGCATTGCGTTGAAATCCTGAGGCTTGTACTAAAATCGGCTGTATTGCAGGCATTTGAGCTACGGTTGATGAAGTGCCACGATAGGCAGACAGGTCGCGCAAATCATTCCAAGGGAGATCGCGCATCATTTCTTGATTCGGATTAGGCGGCAATCCTCCCCGGCCTGTTGCAATGAATTGACTGCCTTGGGTGCTCGAACAACCCGTTGCAATTTTTTGACTCGGATCAGTAACGTTAACAGGTAATTCTGTTAAGCCTGCATTCGGATCAGTTCCGATCGTGTTCACTTGCACAGTGCCGTTGATTCCAAATTCAGAACTCGCGGTGATGTCGTTTTCGGGGGTCAGTTGGGGCCGGTATTTGAGACCAAAGATACCCTCAGTCGTAATATTAATATTTCCACCACGCCCTTTGAATGCATTGGCTACAATGTCACTGTTTGATAAGCCAATAATGACATCTGAATCAATGTTAATATTGCCACCATTGATGTTGCCACCAGAATTTGTTGTAATGCTTGAACCTAATCGCAATACTAATGCATCACTCGTAATTTTGATATTGCCTTCTCCACCTAAATTTGTATTGGCTTGCAGTGTGCCCTGATTTTTGAGCAAGATTTGTTTGGCATCGATGCTGATGTTACCTGCATCACCTAAACCTGTGCTGCTAACCGAAACCCGTCCGGAGTTTTCCACAGTTAAGCGATCGACCTTCATGTTGATCGATCCTGCGGCAACCTGTCCACTAGAGGTTGCTGTGATTTCACTGCGCAGATTAGGGCTAAAGTTGCCTGAGATATTCGCTTCCCGTGCCCAGATTTCTAACTTACCGGCATTCCCACTGGCCTGCACAGCATCAATAGAGGTAGAAATTCGGGCACCATCGCCGATCAAAAGCCGATCGGTGTTGATCCGAATATTTCCACCCCGTCCCTTGGCATCACTAAAGACAGAGGCTTCTAGCGTACTTGGGGTGATTAGTCCAGTTGACGCAATGTTGACACCTGATACCTCAAGTGAATCTCGGACATTGATCTCAAGATTTCCAGCCCCAGCAGTACTGGTCGCATTTTCGCCTTGAACGAGACTGCCAAAACTAGACCGCGAAGAGACGGAAATGCTCCCACCATTGAGGACGCGTAGCCGTCCAGCATTCACCACCACATCGCCACCTTGGCCCGAAGCACCATTGGTCATCCAGCCCGAAATGCCACTCGCAAAGTTCGCTAGTTTACTAAATCCAACAATGTCAAGAGTGTCCGCTTGAATCACCGCTTTACCACCCATACCGGAGGCCCCTGTGCCCCGTGCGCCAAGCACCAACTGTCCTCCATCGATCATCTGAATATCTGGGGCAGTCATGACGACTGTGCCTGCATTCCCCTGACCTTGGGTTGTATTGGAGATTAAACTACCACAAATTTGAGCTGTGCAACCTGAGCCTGGAAAAGCAAATTGACCCTGAATAACAATGGACTGACTGCCCTGGACTTTAATATCATCGCGCGCATTTTGAGTGCTTCCTGGCAGATTACGCGCCATCAGTCTGCCACCCTCTTGGATGGTAATATTGCGGCCTATGACGTAAATACCGCCTGCACCATTCCCATTCACATCGAGCATCGATCGCTGCACGGTGATGTCATTAAATCCTGTCACCTGTCCGTAATCAAAAGACCATCGATTGCCCCTAGAGTTGAGACCGACATAACTGTTTCCAGCAACACTCCCCAGTTCAATATGTCCTTCGGTGGCCCTTAGGTTACCCTGATCGAGCAAGATTTCTCCACCAAGTAAGGCAAGGGTTGTTTGATTTGGAACCCGTAGTCCGATCGGGTAGCCTTGATAGCCAGGGGCCCCTTGGGCATGGTTGACGATCTCTCCTGGATTAGCTCCCATCTGCACTCCTACGGGGACACTCATGGTTAAAAGTGGTGGACTGGAAGGATGGACAGCACTAAACTCTGTCCCATCGGCAAATTTGATGCTATTGGCGGTCATTCCTAAAAATGAACCGCCAAGATTCAATGAGGCATTGGGGCCAAATAGGATGCCACTGGGATTGAGCAGAAATAAGCTGGCAGTACCATTCGCTTTCAACATGCCATCAATGTTGGATGCCGTGCCCCCCGTCACCCGCGCAAAGATATTTTGCACATCTACAGCATTATTGAAAAAGGCAGATCCGCCTGTGGGTACCGAAAATTGGCTGAAGCTATGGAATAAATTGCCACCCGATCGCCCACCTCCGTCGATCGTAAAATCCCGTGCGTTAGGACTGGTCACTGTCGTAGGCAAGCTACCATCGGGAGTCACCTGAGCATTTGCTGCTTCGATTCCAGACAGCAAACTAAGGAAATACCCTAAAACAACGACGATCGACTGAGCTTTCATTAGAGGATCCCAGAAACTTTATATGTCAAGGTACCCACTCTCTAAGACAAATGTAACACCAATCCTGTCTTTACAAAGCGTCTATTATTTTCAGGGTTTATCCACTACAGGTCGCGATCGACGTTGCGGAAACAGTTGTGGGACTGGCGATCAGCGCGATCGTGCCATCGGCATTACGTTGAAATCCCGAGGCTTGAACGAGAGTAGAAGGAGCCGCAGGACTGGCCGCAACGGTGCTGGACTGGCCACGATAGGCGGATAAATCCCGGAGGTCATTCCAGGTTCGATCGCTCATCACTTGCTGATTCGGATTCTGGGGCACTCCCCCTCGTCCCGTCGCCACAAACTGACTCCCCTGGTTTGCAGCACAACCCGTCGCGATTTTTTGACTCGGATCAGCCACATTCACGGGTAATTCCGTTAATCCTGCGTTGGGATCGGTGCCGATCGTATTCACCTGCACATTACCATTCAATCCAAACTCAGAACTGGCAGTGATGTCACTCTTGGGTGTCAGCTTTGGTCGAAATTGCAATCCTAACAGTGCTTGAGTAGTAATATTAATATTCCCACCACTGCCCAAAACGGCATTAGCAACAATGTCACTATTTTCGTTTTCCAGGCCCACGATCGCTAATGCCCTAATGTTGATATTTCCTCCTGTAGAAGCACCTTGAGCATTGGTTGTGATGTGACTAGCACGACGAAGTAGTAAGACTTCCTTTGTAGTCAGATTAATATTTCCTTGACTACCATCGTTGACCTCTGCACGTAAGCTGGCACCATTATCTAAAAAGATATTCTTAGCATTAACATTTAAGTTTCCTGCGTTCCCTGTACCGGTATTGCTGACCGTGATTTGGCCCGCATCCCGCACCTGTACAGTATCGGCAGTGATATTGATAGACCCAGCATCAAAAGATGTGCTAGAAGATGCCGTAATCGCACTGGGGAGATGCTGACCATTGACCAGAGTTTGAGAAATACCTTGAATATCCAGAGTTTTAACATTCAAGTTGATATTTCCTGCGGAACCTTGCCCTTGGGTGGAAGAGGCAATCTGCCCCCCATTAAAAAGCCGCAGGCTATTAGAAGTTAAGGTAATCTTCCCCCCTGAACCCACGGCATTGGCATTGACAGCAACCGTAATACCACCGGGTGCCTGTTCGATTACATCAACCACCGGATCGCTGACACTCACATCCATCGCGTGAATCGTGATGTTCCCTGCTTGCCCGCTTCCCGTTAGAGTAGAGCGAATCGTCCCGCCGTTAGAGAGATGCAAATGTCCCACGTCAATGGTGATATTGCCCGCTTGCCCTTCCGTTGGGCCAATTCCTGTAGCGATACCCGACAACAGATAATTAGGTGTGTATCCCGATATTTCTAGGCTTTCACTGGCGCGAATCGAGATGTCTCCCGCCTTGCCCGTGGGCGCAGAGATTGGATCAAAAGCCACCAGAGCCGAACTAACAATGCCACCATCTACCACTCGGATGCGATCGGCATCAATGCTAATCTTGCCACTCTCATTATTCTTGCCACTAAAGAGGTTGGTGGTAATGGAAGTGGGTGCAGGAAAAAAAGGATTTGCACCGACGACCTCCACGTCTTTAGCTCGCACGGTGACATCCCCTGAACGCGAATTGTTTCCGGCAGAAGAGGACTGGAGCCAAGCACCATCCGCTAGGCGCAGGCGAACCGTTTCAACGGTCACATTCCCTGCTTGCCCGCTGCCTGAAGGCCCAAAAAGAATACCCACATTAGTGCTGATACCAGGGCCAATTTGTCCTGGCAGAGAAGCTCCTAATAGATCCACAAATTCTGTGGTTTGAACCGTGATTCCTTTACCTTGCCCAGCAAAAGTAATCGAACTAATGTTTGAGCCCTCCTGCACGGTTAGGCCACGGCCACGGATGTTGATGGCTCCCCCATTAAGGCCACTCGCATCGACGGTGGAAGCTTGTTGGAGGGTAATGTTGCCCCAGTTAGCTGTTGCTGCTGAACTGGCTAGTTGCCAGGGCTGGGAGTTCATAGTGATCTGTCCATTCTGCACAGCCCATAGCTCAACCCGACCATCGGGAGCAGAAAGGGTTGCACTATTGACATCGATGAGGCCAGCGACTAGCGCTAATGTCTTCGTAGGGACGACAGAAAGCGTAGGAGGACGGAAGAAGGGGTTCGCAGTTCCAGGGCCTTGGACTTGAATTGGGCCAGCATTCGCTCCCATTTGCAAGCCTACTGGTGCACTCATCGTCAAAAGTGGTGCTCCAGAATTCGCTGCACTAAACACAGTCCCATCCGCAAATTGAATACTAGTCGCCGTAGTGCCAACAAACGAACCCCCAATGTTCAACGAGGCATTGGAGCCAAATAAAATACCACTGGGATTGAGCAAAAATAAGCTAGCAGCGCCATTGGCCTTGATGAGTCCATCAATATTGGAGGCTGTTCCCCCTGTCACCCGCGCAAAGATATTTTGTACATCTAGCGCATTGTTGAAAACAGCAGACCCGCCTGTGGGCACTGAGAACTGGCTGAAGCTATGGAATAAATTGCCGCCCGATCGCGCGCCATTATCGATCGTAAAATCCCGTGCATTGGAACTGGTTACCGTTGTGGGTAACGTTCCATCGGGAATGACTTGAGCTTGAGCAAGCTCTAAGCTAGAGAGTAAACCGACTAAACAGCTGAATACACTGATGAAAGATCGGACGTTCATAGGATTACCCCATCGACTTCTGCTCTAGGGTTCCCATCAATCACGAGTGGAGTTCAGATTATTCCAGGGACTTATCCCAGGGACTTAGTGTTTTAGCTCGATTTTGCTTGTTTTGCGGGATTTATCCCTTACCCGGCACAGGTGGCGATCGACGCTGCGGGAACGGACGCAGGACTGGCAACTAGTTCGATCGATCCATCATCCTTGCGTTGAAATCCAGAAGCTTGGACTAGGGGCTGTGGTGTTGCCGGAACTTGAGCCACAATTGCTGGACGACTACGATAGGTAGATATATCTCGGAGATCATTCCAGGTATGATCGTACACCACTTGCTGATTGGGATTCTTGGGAATACCACCCCGTCCCGTGGCCACAAATTGACTCCCTTGATTAGCATCACAGCCCGTTGCAATTTTTTGACTCGGATCAGTAACGTTGACGGGGAGTTCTGTTAATCCGGCATTCGGATCAGTGCCGATCGTATTGACTTGCACTGTACCATTCACACCAAATTCGGAACTCGCGGTGATGTCATTTTCGGGAGTTAAGCGATCGCGATACCTCAATCCAAAAATGCCTTGCGTTGTAATATTAATGTTGCCACCCCGACCTTTGTTTGCGTTGGCAATAACATCACTGTTTTCCCAGCCAACTATAATAGGAACATTAAAGCTGAGATTTCCGCCATTAGCAGTTTGCGTAGCATTGGCAGTAATGACACTACCCTGACGCAATAACAAAGTATTAGCCCTAATATCGATATTGCCTTGGCTCCCAGAAGTTGCTTCTGCCCGAAGTTTAGCAGCCTGATTAAGCCGAATCGCATTTGCTTGAATCAAGATATTTCCTGCATCTCCAAGTCCTTGGCCAGTCACAGTAATTTCGCCGCGATCGCTAAGATTCAAGCTCTGGGTCGATACATACACGGATCCTGCATTTCCTGGCCCCGTGGAAGAGGCCGATAGCCCACTTGGGCCTGTAGCATCTAGGGAATATAAAAGACTTTCTGCCGGACTCCGACTCACCCCTGCAATGTTGACTGATTGGGCTTGAATGGCTAGTTTGCCAGACTGACCATAGGTTTCAGTAGAAGTTGAGATTCGTCCTCCATCTAATAAATTGAGGGTGTTGACATTAAATGTAATATCACCACCACTGCCTTTACCCAGACTAATTAATTGCTGGGTGTTGAAATTATAGTTGCCATTGGTAGAGGAGAAGAACCGACTAGATACACCTGTGGAGGAACTGCCTGCGATCGTCACTTCATCAGCATTGACAAAAATATTCCCCGAATCCCCTTCTCCATAGGTTCCAGTACGAATCCCTGGGCCGTTTAAAACTGCAATCTTTCGAACATTAAGGGTAATGTCTCCGCCTCGCCCTGTGGCATATTCTCGGTTACTGGTGGTGATGCCGGTTAAGAAAGCAGGTTCGCCAGTGGCGGTTTCTCCAGTGACATTCAATTGATCCGCAGTGATTCGGATATTGCCCCCGTTTCCTTTGCCCCTTGCACTAGCCCGCAGTTCAGCCCCATCACGAAGATTCACCTCAGTAGCCTCGATCGTAATATCTCCGCCACGCCCTGATGAACCGAGAACCGTATTAGAAGCAAGGGTGCTAATGCTGACCCGTTGTTTGGTGACTGGATGAAGCGCTTCCCCAACAATATCCACTTTACTGGCCTTGACAATGATATTCCCCGAATCACCGGCTCCTATGGCTCTTAAATCAACCACTGCACCATTCGTCATCCGAAAATACGGTGCTTCCAAGGTTACATCTCCACCCTGTGCTGTAGCATTGACTTGGGAGTGGGCTGCAATTGCAGTATTGGCTGAACTGGTTGGAACACCTTGCAGATCGATCGATTCACTGCCCTTTAAGTAGATTCCTTGACCTGATATTGCGCCCGCTGTGTGGGATGCCAGGATTGACCCCTGGGAAAGGGTAATGGCTTTACCCTGCAAAATAATTGGACCACCATAGGTGCCACTGGTGTTGATAGTTGTGGAATTGTTTAAAGTAATGTTGCTAAATTGATTCACATCACGATAATTCAACTGAAAAGGATTACCAGAAAGTCCCAAGTTGTTACCTGGTGCAACGCTACCAATGGCAACATGACCATCCACTACAGTTAGCCTACTTTTGGTCAACGTGACTCCATTGCCCAAGAAGGCCATTGTCTTGCGGGACGGTAATCTGAGCTGACTGCCATTGACTGTAATTGCCGCAGAGGTCTGCCCCATTTGTAACCCGATCGGGGCACTCATGGTTAAGAGCGAGGAACTACTCGGATTTGTTGCGATAAATGTAGTTCCATCTGCAAACTGAACGCTATTGGCGGTTGTGCTAAACAATGATCCGCCAAGGTTAAGGGTTGCATTGGGGCCAAATAGGATGCCGCTCGGATTCAAGAGAAACAAATTGGCAGTTCCATTTGCTTTCAGGAGACCATCAATATTAGAAGCAGCCCCACCTGTAACCCGTGCAAAGATATTCTGCACCGTTAATGCATTGTTGAAAAAGGCAGACCCGCCGGTGGGGACTGAAAATCCACTGAAGCTATGAAATAGGTTGCTTCCGGCCAAGTTACCCTGGTTAATCGTAAAGTTATTGCCACTGGAGGTGACTGTGGTTGATAAGCTTCCATCGGGTACAACCTGAGCGAGTATTGGAGGTGCGCCTAGCATCATCAAGCCGATCGCGAGGGATAGACCATAAGTCAGTTGGCTGTGCATAAACTCAACTCTCCATCAAAGCTGTGTGCGTCAGATTTTTGGACTACATCAAGATAGTTTGCCCTAGGAATACAGTGTGATCATGAGTTAGCAGATTTTGCTGAATATATTTACAGGATTTTGCTGAAATTCGAGCTGAAATCTGGTTGATTTGGCGGATGGTAGGACTACGGATGGGCGATGGTCATTGTTGTAGTAATGGTAGTAATGGCTGTGCCCATGGAGATCTTGAGCCATCAAGTGGGTGAGAGTTGGCCTTCCTAAATCCAATGACCCTGAGCCGTTGAAGCGAGGAATTGATAGGAGATCTGGTGAACATCGATCGCTGTCTAGCTTCACAAGTTACTCAAAATTTTTTCCTAGCCTGTAAATAGAACAGACAACCCCGATCGAAGGGTCTCAGGAGGTCGTTATGACAAGCGTTTGGCTGACCTATGCAATTCCTTGGTTTTTAGTGTATCTAGATGTTGTCGTTATTCTTCTAGCCTGCGGCTGGATCTTGTTTGCGGCTTGGATGGCCCAATAGTTTGAGCCTAGGTGCAGTGGGATGATAGTGTGAATGGAAACCTGTGCTGAGTTGGGATAGCCTGTGGCGAAATCAAATCGTGGGGCAAACTCGAATCCCGTTAAACACACCCTACACCAGGGCTGGCAGACCGCGCGATCGCGATTACCCGGATTGAACCGTCTGCTGGCCTATCAACGATCTTGGTGGCGGGGGGATGTCCTGGCTGGGATCACCGTGGCGGCCTACTTGATTCCCCAGTGCATGGCCTACGGGGAACTGGCGGGTGTGGGCAGTGTGGCTGGGCTGTGGGCGATTCTGCCACCCATGTTAATCTATGCGGTCCTGGGGTCTTCGTCCCAACTGTCGATCGGGCCAGAGTCTACTACAGCCGTAATGACAGCGGCAGCCATTGCCCCCCTGGCGATGGGGAATCCGGCAACGGGAGCGACCTTGGCGGCGGTGATGGCGTTGCTGGTGGGGGGCTTGTGTTTGGTGGGTTACGGGGCGCGGTTGGGCTTTTTAGCCAACCTCCTGTCTAAACCAATCCTAGTGGGGTACATGGCCGGGGTGGCGCTGATTATGATCGTGTCGCAACTGGGCAAAGTGACGGGACTGAAGCTGGAGGCCGAGAGTCTGCTGGGCACCGTCCAGGAATTTTTGACCCATCTGGATGCCGTCCATCCGCCAACGGTTGCTGTGGCAGGAGTGGTTTTAGGATTTTTAATCGTGCTGCAACAGCGCTTTCGGCGTGCGCCGGTGCCGTTGTTGGGCGTGTTGCTGGCCACTGGCATTGTTGCAATCTTTCAGCTCGATCGCCAGGGTGTAGCGGTCGTAGGCGAAATTCCAGCGGGTTTGCCCCATTTTGTGGTGCCGCAATTGATGGTGGGAGATTGGGTCACGTTGTTGGCCTCGGCAGTGGGCATTGCGATCGTCGGCTATTCCGATACGGTGCTGACGGCAAGGGCCTTTGCTGCTCGCAACCGTTACAAAATTGATGCTAATCAGGAATTGTTAGCGTTGGGCGTAGCCAATATAGGCAATGCTGTTTTCCAAGGATTTCCCATTAGCAGTAGCGGTAGTCGAACCTTGATTGGGGATGCGCTGGGGAGTCGATCGCAGGTCTTTTCTCTGGTTGCATTTAGTATTCTTATTTTAGTTTTATTATTCTTTCGGCCTATTTTAGCGCTCTTTCCCAAGGCGGCCTTAGGCTCGATCGTTATTTTTGCTGCGTTACGTTTAATCGATCTTGCGGAGTTCCGTCGGCTGGCCCACTTTCGCCGGACAGAGTTTGTCTTGGCTATCGTGACAACCGTGGGGGTGCTGTTGACCGATCTACTAGTGGGCGTGGGGGTTGCAGTGGCCTTGTCAGTCGTTGATTTGTTTGCGCGTATTGCGCGACCCCATGATGCAATTTTGGGGCGGGTGGAAGGGTTAGCGGGACTGCATGACATTGATGATTGGGAAGGTGCCACAACCATTCCTGGGCTAGTGATTTATCGCTATGATGCGCCGTTATGTTTTGCCAATGTGGAGGATTTTAAACGTCGGGCTTTGGCGGCAGTGGAGGCTGAAGCAATGCCAGTGCAATGGTTTATTCTCAGTACAGAAGCGATCGCGGAAATTGATATTACAGCAGTGGATGCGCTGGCAGAATTACAGGAAGCCTTGCAAGCTAAAAATATTCGATTCGCCCTGGCCAGGGTTAAGCAGGATCTCTACGCTCAGTTACGGCGATCGGAATTGCTGGCACTGATTGGAGCTGACTACATTTTTCCGACGCTGCACACCGCGATCGAACAGTTTTATCAACAGAATGAGATCCGTGAGTAAGTTGTGGAATCGCCTGGATTTTAAAATTCTGAATTTTTAGGGGTGCTGAAGACTTTGCGAATCACTAAGGCAATGATAAAGAAAATACTGCCTAGGAAACCAAAAATTCCAGGAAGAATCCACAGTGCCACCGTGTTGCCAAAGGAATCAATGCGGGCTTGGCTGGGGTGGGCAGGATTGTACAGAATGGTGACTTGTTCGCCTTTTTCGTAGGCTGGTGGCTGGCTGGCTTCACTCATTTCAATCCGATGGGACTGACGATCGGCGGATTGGAAATCCACCACTGGCGCGTAGACCATATAACCCGTAGGGCGACGATTGCGATCGAGGACATTCCGCCCCACGAGGTCAACCACTTGGCCGGATGCTCGTTGTTCTTTGGCAAGGGTTTGTTGATTGCTGTAGGTGGCGATCCCTGCGATCGTGAGGAAACTTACGCCAATGGGGAAGAAGATCCAAAAAATAATCCGTTCAACGGGCCAGGTTTCTGGCTGGCTGGGCTGGGGAACGTGGGACTGTTGCAGATGTGGCCAAAGGGAATCTGAAGGGGGAAAGGGGTCGGCATCGGCAAAGTCAAAATCGTCATCCAGGGCCGTTGGGTTGGCGACCCGCGCCATTAACTTCAGTACTTTTTTGCGATCGTCGTCGTTGGGAATTTCGTCGGGATGGCTGTACTGGATACCGTTCACTTCGATCGACGTGATTTCGTCATTGTTCCAGTTGATGG
Organism: Alkalinema sp. FACHB-956; assembly: GCF_014697025.1. NCBI lineage: Bacteria > Bacillati > Cyanobacteriota > Cyanophyceae > Leptolyngbyales > Leptolyngbyaceae > Alkalinema > Alkalinema sp. FACHB-956. Next base: position 132,097 of record NZ_JACJRC010000012.1, read on the forward strand.
AAATTTTGGAGTTATGGGGGGACTCTTGGCTCATACAGGCAAATGAGAGGATCGGATTGGCAACAGTGGAGGATCTGGATACTGCCATCTATCTCACACGATCGCAGCCTATGCAGGACGACAATTTTACATTTTTTGATTTTTACAGTGTGTTGATCTTGCTTCTTACCGGACAAAACCTGTGCAACGTCTAATTACAAACTGTTGCCGATGAGAATAAATGGTGCCCAGTAGTAGGGATGGATGAAGGAATTGGGGGGTGGTTGACCTTCGATATCGCGATAAGCACCAGCCCGATCGAGAGCTTTGGCGTCTTTGGCGGTGAGGTTGCCTAGCATGAAATCTTTCTGTACCTGTTGGATGGCTTGGGCTTTGGTCATGCCATTGGCGAGGTGTTTGTAAAACTGTTGCATCATGAGGGCGGTGCTGGCATCGTTGACGTTCCAGAGGGAAGCCATCACGGATTTCACGTCATTTTTCAAGAAGAAGTAGCTAATCCCCGGAATTTCCATACCGTCGCTAGCACGATCGCCCACAGCGGTTTGGCAGGCTGAGAGAACCACCAAATGAATCTTGCTTAAGCCATAGTTGCCTAACTGGTCGATTAACTCCGTGGTTAAATTTTGTCCGCGTCCCGGTACTAGATAGGAATCTTCTGGACGACCTGGTTTGAAGGCTCCATGGGTCGCAAGGTGCAAAATGCGATAGGTGCCCTTGTGGAGATTGGTTTGTAATGCTTCATAGTTAAAGCTGGTGTTGAGAAATTCACGACCGGGGTAGATGCCCTGAAGGTCTTTAGGTTGTTGTGTTCGGGTGATGGCATCCAATTCGGCGGGCACATTGACTAATGGATTTAAGTTGGGGAAGTTGGATGCGCCCATGGCGAGTAGCAGGGGTTGGTTACCTGTGGGTCGGGGTGTTTCTTCCTTGGTATCTGTTTCGCTGGCGGCGGTAATGGTGCTGACGGTGAAGCGTTGAATCAGGTACTGGTTGCCATCGTACAAGGCGGCTAGGGGAAGATAGCGGGTTATACTATCCGGCGCAAAGACGAGGTGTTTGACGATCTCTGGGTTTAATTCTGACTCAAGGGGTTTGATGAGCCATTGGTAGAGCTGCTGGCTGCTGGCTTGGAGGGTTGTTAGATCGCTGGTGGCTACGCCCAGTTGCTCCCGAAAGGTTTTGATGGTTTTAAACAGTTTCTCAGCAGAAACTTGGCTTTCAAAGGGACGGAAGGTGACGCCTCCATCGCCTGTTTTTACGGCCAACAGAAACTGAATTTTGTCTTTGAGAATGAGGGGATAGATCAAGACGGTGCCTGGTTGGGCATTGACGATTTTGCGGGCTTCGGAGTTGAGTTTGGCAGGGGTGAGGGTGCTTGATTCGGTGGAGAAGTGTTTGGCGAGAATGGCGCGTTGCTGTTTGAGTTCCTGAGTGACGACTGTGTAGAGGGTGTCGCGCTGTTTTAGTAGGCTTGGTAAGTTGGAGCAGTTCTCTTTTTCGCAGAGATCGATGGCCTGTGCAAATTTACCCAAGTTGGCAAACTGGTTGAGGATTTGCTTTAAGGCAGCTTCTTCGATTTTGGCTAGACTAATGCCGGGACTATCGATGCCAACACTATCACGGGTGAATTCGCGGAGTTCGTGCAATTTCAGCAGTTCTAGGACAGCTTGGGCTTCAGGCAAACGTCTTTGCTGGATTAGCAGATCAGCCAGGGCGCGATAGGTGCCTGCAACGGATTGGGTGTAGGCTTCTTGGGATTCTCGCGGTAGTTTACGAATGTCCTGCCGAATGGTTTCCCGCACATTCACCGATTGCTTGTAGAATACAATCGCTAACTCTGGATCTTTGCGTTGTGAAAATAAATTACCAAGGTTGCTAAATAATTTTCCTTCACTTTCCCGGTCTTTGACCTGTTGAAGGATGGGTAGTGCTTGCTCATAGTAGGCGATCGCTTTTTCATACTGCGACAGGGAGCCATAGGCATTGCCCAGATTCATTAGCACTTTTGCTTCGCCATTGCGGTCTTTGACTTGTTGATAGATGGGTCGTGCTTGCTCATAGTAAGTGATCGCTTTGTCATACTGAGATAGGGAGCGATAGGCTTCACCCAAATTATTCAGCACTTTTGCTTCGCCATTGCGGTCTCTGACTTGTTGAAAGATGGGTCGCGCTTGCTCATAGTAAGCGATCGCTTTCTCATACTGCGACAGGGAGAGATAGGCATTGCCCAAATTATTCAGCACTTTTGCTTCGCCATTACGGTCTTTGACTTGTTGAAAGATCGGACGCGCTTGCTTATAGTAGGTGATCGCTTTGTCATACTGAGATAGGGAGCGATAGGCTTCACCCAGATTCATCAGCACTTTTGCTTCGCCATTGTGGTCTTTGACTTGTTGAAAGATGGGTAATGCTCGCTCATAGTAAGCAATCGCTTTTTCATACTGGGATAGGGCGGCATAGACATTGCCAAGATTCATCAGCAACAATGCTTCGCCATTACGGTCTTTGACTTGTTGAAAGATGGGTAATGCTCGCTCATAGTAAGCAATCGCTTTTTCATACTGGGACAAGGAGTCATAGGCATTGCCAAGATTCATCAGCAACAATGCTTCGCCATTGCGGTTTTTAACTTGTTGATAGATTAGTTGTGCTTGTTCGTAGTAGGCGATCGCTTTTTCATACTGGGACAGGGAGAGATAAGCAGTGCCAAGATTCATCAGCACTGTTGCTTCGCCATTGCGGTCTTCGACTTGTTGAAAGATCGGACGCGCTTGCTCATAGTAAGTAATCGCTTTTTCATACTGAGATAGGGAGCGATAGGCAGTGCCCAAATTATTCAGCACTTTTGCTTCGCCATTGCGGTCTTTGACTTGTTGAAAGATGGGTAATGCTCGCTCATAGTAAGCGATCGCTTTTTCATACTGGGATAGGGCGGCATAGACATTGCCCAGATTTATCAGCACGTTTGCTTCGCCATTGTGGTCTCTGACTTGTTGATAGATCAGTCGCGCTTGCTCATAGTAAGCGATCGCTTTCTCATACTGGGACAAGGCGCGATAGGCAATGCCCAGATTCATCAGCACGTTTGCTTCGCCATTGTGGTCTCTGACTTGTTGATAGATCAGTCGCGCTTGCTCATAGTAAGCGATCGCTTTCTCATACTGGGACAAGGCGCGATAGGCAATGCCCAGATTATTTAGCACTTTTGCTTCGCCATTGCGGTCTTTGACTTGTTGAAAGATGGGTAATGCTTGCTCTAAATAGGCGATCGCTTTTTCATACTGGGATAGGGAGCGATAGGCAATGCCCAGATTATTCAGCACCTTTGCTTCGCCATTGCGATCGGAAATAGTGCGATACAACTTTAAGGCTTTCTCAAAGGATTGCAGTGCAGCTTCATACTGACTTGTCTGAGCTTGTTGAATACCCTGTTCTCTGAGCCGATCGGCTTCTGCTTTGCGAGGGTCTACCGCCTGCGCCACCGTCTGCGCCCGCACCACCCGCACCACCGGAGCCAGCCCCACCAACCCCAGTACCAATCCCACCACCACGATCGACCTTCCGTACCGCATCTGCCTACTCCTAGGGGATAACCAAGCAGTCAAGTCTCATTCTAGACCGATCGAGCCTATGGAAAATCCTGATACAACACATCGCAATCTACACTTCAGAAGGCGCGATCACAACGACCAATCCTCAATTTGTAAACCTGGAACTTGGCCAAAATCTCGACGATTGCGCGTGACGATTACACCATCGACTGAAAGTACGATCGCGGCAATTCGTAAATCCTGCGTGCCAATCCGCAGCTTCTGTTGCTGGAGATAGCTATATTCTGTAGCAACAGCTTCTGTAAACTCCAAAACCTGCTTATCACAGAAAAAGTTTAATGATTCCTTCAGTTTTTGATAGCCCACGATCAACTGAGCCTGATCCGAAGCTCGACGGATATAATTGAGCCATCCTCGAAGTTGTTCTTCATAGGTCACAACAGTAATTGCTAATTCATTGGGGCGCGTCCTCTGAACATTTTGCACAACTAAAGGATTTCTACGCTGAAATAAAGAAACATGATCCGTATCTAAAACCCAGAGCATTACGTAACCTCACCCATTCATGTTGTCTTACATCAATTCCTCTCTGGAACTATCTAATTCCCGCCGATAAGCATCGATTTCCGTTAACACTTGCTCAAATAGTGGATCATTTTCATACATACCCGCGTACTTCATCCAAGGATGCTCCGTCTCTGGATCAACCTGAATCGGCAGGTTAACATAAATAACTTCCACAGAGGCTAAGCGATCGCTCAAGTTTTTCTGTAAGGCAGCGATCGCGGCTTCCCGACTGGTTCCTTCTGCCCGACACTCCGTCCAGCCAATCACCTGGGCAATCCAGTGTTCCTCCGCCTGTTGTTCAACCAATACAGGGTAGGGAAACGGGGTTGTCTGGCTAGATGAAGCATGAATTACATCCGTCGTCATAGCTACCTCTGCAATGTGAATGTGTTTTCATTTTATTGTGTATTTCTTACCACGGTCTAATCCCAAGTTGATTTGTCAATGCTACAGATCTGATCCCCCTGAGGCCCTGCGCTACGCTATAAAAAAGTAGTAATTGACCAAATTTCCTCTAAATCCCCCTTATTTCTAGCGCAGCGGCGCGTCAGCGCGGGGATTCAGGGGGATCGAGATTTATAGATCGAAGATTAGCCTTCTAGCATAATCTCCCGAGCGGCCACGCGCACGACGGTGGGTTCGCCCCGTTTACGGACGGTTTGACTCCATTCGTGGGCGCTGATGAAGTTGATAACGTGCAAAATGCCAATTGCAGCATCGACGGCATCGGCGTCACCACTCAGTTGTAGCTTGATTTTCTTGGTATAGCGAGTCATAGGTTTTCCTCCAAATGTGAAATCAATGGACGAGGAAAACCCAAAAAGCTAGCCGCCCCGTTTTCTGACATGGCGAAACAGGGCGGCTTGGGGTGCTAAAATGCAATCCAGGCAACCATGCTGGGATCATCAGCTTGGGGGCTTAGCGATCGTTCTGAGGCCCTAATCTCATTGCGATCGCGCTAGTTTTTTGGGCGTATCAGCAGCAAGGGTTGTGTCTCCGATTGCTGCTTAACTATAGCAATGTAGCGGCGATCGTTCTGTCCGTCAACCGTATAGGGGCGTTAAATTTTGTAGCGCGATCGTTCGCAATTCCTAGAAAACGATCGTCCAACCTTGCTTTTGGACTTGGTCTTTGGTGTAAGAAACGCCGTGGATTTTGATGCCTTGGGCATTCAGTAGAGTGATAATGCCACCATCGTTGGAGAGTTGCACATCTTTGCCACTTAAGGGAACTGTGACGGCACTTCCAGCGGCGATCGGTAGATCCGGTAGGGAATACTTGTGTTTCTGTTTATCTGCCAAGGCCCAATCTTTGAGATTGACTTTACTGGGGGACAGATTCATGAGCGTGACCGATTCCTTGCCGGGATCGGCTCCCAAGGGATTAACCAGTGCAGCTACAATTTTCACGGCAACTTCTTCGGGTTGTGGTTCAGGTTTAGGTTCACAGACTTCTTTGATAGCGTTGCCGGTGCGATCGTCGGTGTGGAAACACTGGGACTGGAATGCTAGGAAAATAGCGACCCATTGGCTGCGTGAGGGGTAATGAATCAGCAGGGCTCCATCTTGGTAGACGCCGTTATCCTGCTGAAATTTGCCGACACTGCCTTGGTTCATATGAATGTCATGGATACCGCTACCGGGACGGAAACCGAAGTATTTATCCGGCGTAGAGGGTTCTGGCCCCCAAGCGACACCAAAGGCATAGACCACAGCATCCTCAGCTTGAATGGCCCGTTGAATATACAAGTCAATCAGTTCTTTCAAGTCGTTATCTGGGCCAGGAACATCGGGGGGAAGCAGCTTCATCTCCTCCCGGCGAAACAGGTTGCTGCGAATAAAGTCCAGGGCAAGGCCACCGGGTTTGGAGTCCAGGGTTTGAAATCCCAGCCGGAGGTTAGGTAATTGATCCAAAATGCCATGCTGGAAGCGATCGTTAACGAAATAGAGTAAATCTGAGGGACTTTGTTGGGATTTGACGTTAATGGCAATGCGATGTTTCTTCTCGCCGTCGTCAATTAGGACTTGATAGTGGGGCGAGGGATCACTAGCGGGATCAATTTTACGTTCGATCGCCCGACCTTTTAAAACGCCGTAGTTTGCTAAACTCATGGTCTACAATCTCCTTGAAAAAGTTTACGCTACAATTTGTGTGCATCAATATGATGTGCGTTCTGGGAATCGTCTCTGTGAACCAAGAATGAAAAGCTAGGCTTTCTCCGGTAGTTTCACGAACAACGATCGTCATTACGGAGTTTTCTCATACAGTTTTCTGATGAAGTTCTCTCGTAAAGTGCCTCTCGTAAAGTGCTCTCATGAAGTGCTCTCATGAAGTTTCCTCTTCTCCGGTAGGTTCTGAGCCTGTCTTCAGGGCTGCCCAGTTGTATTGCTCGTTCACTGAGAAATAAACGGGTTTTTCATTTCTCAAAAGATCTAGCATGGGATGTAATTTATCCAATGGCATGAATGCGTTAATAATCCCATTGGGATAAACAATGAAATTTTGTGTTCCAGAATAATCTTCAATGAAGTCAATATATCCACGATATCGATTACTATCATCGGTTAGATAGACTCGAACGGGTTGACTCTTACCTGCAAACGCCATAACTTCGTAGGTTGCGATGGAAAAAGTAATCATTTTGACCTCGTTTATTCCATGGATAGTAGAAGCCCCTGACCGATCGACTAATTACATAACTAATTACATAACTAATCACATGACTCAATCATGGCTCGTAATAGAATGAGGTTTGCACCCAATTGGGAGTGACAGCAGTATCGCCATTATGTAGCCGCCGCAATACCTCTAGGGTAACGATGTAGGTACATTTAATCAGTCCAGCTGGTAGCGCAACCGCAGGATTGTGTAAGTGGTTCACACCAGAGGAGTTGGTGTTACCGCTGAGTGGAACAGCTGCATCACTGGTAGCAGGTTTGGAAGCAGCATCATTTAAGTTTTGATTGTAGACTCCATTGTTGCTATGAACGTTGATGCTAACATTGGCAATGTGGGGATGATAGGCGGTGAAAGCAACGTGGGGACTGCCGGAAAGGGGGGTACAGGCTGTACTGGACAGATGTTCTGTCATGGCTACTTTCATGTAGGTGACGTTGTTATTCAGCACGATCGTATTTAGGGTAGTACCACTCCCTGGCATTGGATTGAACAAATTGGCAGCTTTGTTAATGACCTCGCGAATTTCAAAGCGAATCGCCTTTCGCTCGATCTCAATTCGATTTGCTGGGGGAACCCCCTCGCCGGGATTGCCAACCCCAGATGGCACATTAGGTTGCGTTGTGAGAGCATTCGTATTAATGGCCATCAACGCATCTCCATCGACCCAGACAAAGTCTGGAATATCTGCTGGAGAAAGCAGCGGATCGGCAGCAAAGGTGCGGGTAATGGAGGTGTTAATATCCAGCCAACCTTCGCTATCGAGATCGGCTTGCTCGGCATAGATGTCTACGATCCTGTAGGGAGAATAGCGAACCATTTGACCGATCTGGGTTCTCGCAAAGAGGGGCACGTTAGCTCCGACTCCAACAATGCGGGAAAAATTCGGATCTGCGGGTGGGGCTGTCCCGTTGGGCGTGGTAACATCACTCACTAAGAAGCGATACTCCACGGAATTCCCAGAACTGGTCAATCGAGGTGCACTTCCTAGCAGCCGAATCGTGCCGTGGAATGCATATTTAGCGGTGCCCGCATAGCCATCGGTATCAAAGTCATTGAGTACAGCAGCATCTGGAATGGTGAACTGCGTTCCAACTTTAGTCCATACACTGGGAATGCTGGGATCCTGCGGAATGGGAACCTCTACGCAAAGATTGACGCAGAAGCAGGGGCCTCGATCCCCCCGACCTGCGGCCCGTCCTCGCATCGGGGGTTCGTCTAATAAAACGTGGCCCTCGGCATCTTCAATCTTGAAATACACATCCGGCCCACCAAATAATTCCACATCAATCCAAGTACCTTGCCGAAAGTTAGCCCCCGGATAGTCAATGCGGAATACCCCCATCGCATTCGTGACCCCTGTGCCCAGGAAGTCAGGCTGAACAATGTCCACATCCCTGGCGGTTACGGTAAGGGCTCCAAGACCCACCGTTGGTTTATCACAAGGGGTCACCCGACCGACAATTACCCAGAGATCGGCTTTGCGTCGGATGCGGCACCAAATCCCTGCTGGAATGACCGCGATCAAATACCAACGATCGCCGAACTTGAAAGGTTTATACGTTCCTAGGAATAGACACAGGGGACGTTCCAGTTCAACACTGCCCTGCTCAAGGGTGGGAGCCGGAATCCGATGAATGCAGGCAAATAGGTCGATTAATTGCCCTTGATAATCGGGATTTAAAAGACAAAAAGCCCCCCGATCGTCGGTGGTCGCTCGCATGATACTGCTGGGTGCAATCAGGTTCTGTAAACCAGCCTCTTCGATCTCTTCTACCACTGCTTTCAGGCTGCTTTGATTGGGGCGTGCCAAACTGTCAGTGATGGCCTCTTGGCGCTCTGAGGTACGAGCATAAATTTCAGCCCCACCAATGGCATCCCAAACCAAGAAATTGGGACAAATTGCGCCGTAGAGATATCCGTAAATAGTACAGCGTTCATTAATGATTTCACTCATAGCAATAAACCTCTGATTAAATTGTGGATAGTTAAGTAAATGCTGCCCAAACTGTTTTCTACAAAATGGTTCGATTGCATAGAATCCAATGCCTAGAATTCAATACTGTATGGATGACTACGATCGCTAGAATTCCTAGCGATCGTAGTTGGCAGATTCTAGTTATTCCGGTTTTGCGATAGTTCCTGTTTCTGCGATTGCCTTACGATTGCTGACAAAGGCAGCGACGGCCAAGGCGACTAATAGGACACCCAGTAAGGGGTTAAATCTGCCACACTGAGGACAGATGACGATCGGGATCCCATCAATGTCAACGATCGAAATGAGACCAATTAACCCTAAAGCAGCCCAAGCCAATTGTCCAATACGATTACTACCCATATTGCCTTCTAGTTTGATGTACTTTTATACGGTGTACTTAGCGGGAAAGGTGTGAAATGAACTAGCGTAAAGTGACTGAGTTGGAACGGTAAGCTGTATTTGTTCTGCGATCGGTCAGCACTACATAGACCTGTCGAGGAGGAGCAGTGCCGCGTTCTACAGCAAACCAGAGGGAATCCAGATCCTGCGGCGAGGAAAGGGCACAGAACCCGTAGATTCGTTGATTATTCGCGGTGTTGAAGATATCAACCCAGGTGCGAGAAGCTTGGGTATTGGAGCCGCAGGGGGGCAAGTCCGGTGCAGGTCCAAAGAGTTCTGCTGGAAAGATTTCTTTGTTGGCGATCGCCAGCTTGTATCTGATCCACTGCTTGCCATTAGCGGTATAGGCTTCTGTTCCCTTGAAAACTAGGCGAGGGGTGAGGGCAACTTGTCGGAAGCTTTCCTGGGTGAAGTAATTTTGACGACCGCTGTTATCAACGAATTGAGTAAAGTTTTGCAAGTTAATTTGGCTGCCCCTGGCTCCCTGTAAGTTCAGTACCAATGTATTTCTAGCAAAGGATGGTGAATAGGTGGCAGTTGCCGCAGTATGGTTGGGATCTTGGACATTTCTACCATAGGTCACTAGGGAGGCTGAACCCCAGTCACAGTCTGTTGGATGGCACTTGCCAAAGACTTGAATACGAAGTTCCTTACCTTGTTGTGTAATGACAAATCGAGTGATTCCACTGGTGTTGGAATTGACGTTAATCCAATTACCAACAAAGTTTTGAGGTGTGGCGTTTGCAGCGCTGACTAGACTACCTGCAAGAGCTGTACTTAAAGCTGCGATCGTAAAAGTTTGTTTTAGCATATTGTTTTCTCTTTGTAGTATGATTTAGAAATAGCATCTGTGAAAAAAATTAAGTTTTCACCGAAGATGCTCCTCATAGTCAATCCTGTTTGATTTTGGAGATCGCTTGCTTGCAAGATTATTCATGACGGTGTGGACGTGGCGATCACTACTAGCTTTTTAAGATCTGTGCTTCGGGGAATACAAAAGGAGGTCTTCTGATCATCCCAAATGTGATTACGGCTCCAATTAAGTCAATGGCTAGCATGACGATTTCTAACACGGAAAATTTGAGTCTGGGCAAGGCAATGATGATGGCAATCAGTTGTGTACCGATAAAGGTACCGCGTGTAAACAGGGTCGTTAAATTCCTCTGGTAAATCGGAGATATACTTTTTCTGTAACTTTCCCAGCCACCACCTGCGACTCTGCTCTCAATGCGATCGCGGATGTATGACCCCAGTTGGCGGATGACGATTGCGTTTTGCTGCCAGCCGATTGCTAGGAATAGAGCAATGATGGGATAAACTAGCAGAACGATAGGGGTGGTGTTGGTTTGTGAACCTAACGATAGAAATGTACCAGCTACAATCAGAGTAAGGGCAATAAATTGATACTGGATTTCCAGACGCTTTACAATCTCGGTGTTGAGGGCGTTAAATTCGTTGATCGCAAAGGTAGCACTGTCGATGTCGTGAGGTGGTGGGTTGGCGTTAAGGTCAGACATAATTCCTCCCCTGAAACTTGGAAAAACTGGATGGATGAGAGGGCAATCGCTGGATTCAACGCTTCTGATATAGCCAACGATCTCAGTCCTTCTTCGCTAGAGATGCAATAGAGAGCAAAGCGATCGCGCCTTGTTCATCAAATGGTGGAATGGATGCGATCTCTCCTGGGCAGCTTGCTTCCAGAATTTCTAGGTTGACCTGTGCTATACGAGGCTAACGCGTCTTGCTAATGCTCCACTCTGACTAAGTCTTACGTCAATAAAGATCTACAGTATAGATCCCACCAGTGCAACAAATTGAGGACCATACTTACTCAGAAACCCGGCAACAGTTTCTATGAGACCACCCCAATCGTCCTGGACATGCAGAGTAGTATATACAGTACTCAATGCAACTGATTCCCAATTGGCTGAAATCCACGGGTCTTGTCCACTGATGTCGAAGGTTCCATTTCTAGCCCCACCAGTAAGTTGAGCGCCAAGCTCTCCTCTTGCAATAGCCCCATGCCCTGTACTATCGAAAACAAATCCGAGTGCCCATTTGTCTCCGTACAAAGTACTATTATCGTAAAGTGAACCCCAAAATTGCCATGTACCATCGCTTTTGGCAAGGATTCCTCCTCCATTGAAATCTACCTTGCCTGCCGAGAGTCTAGTCAAAGACCACTGTACAGTTCCCGGCAAGACGCGAGGACGGCTATATTGCTGTCCTGCTGATTCACTTGCAATATTAGTCCAGGTACTAAATGATCCAACACCATACCCTTTGAGCGTGAAGAAATTATGTGCGGCATCCATGGTACCAACAGCCCCCGCACCTGTAGTGCTGTTATAAAACAAAATGCCATTGGATGTGTTGACAATGTGGCTCCAACCAGTCGAAAAATTGTTGTAAACTTTGCTCGTAGAGAGACCACCTGAGGTATCAATGGCACCAACAGCCCCCGCACCTGTATCAATGTTATAGAAAAAAATGCCATTGGATGTGTTGACAATGTGGCTCCAACCAGTCGAAAAGTTGTTGTACACTTTGACCGTAGAGAAATTACCTGTGGCATCCAGTCTTCCAGTAGCACCCGCACCTGTGTTGGTGTTATAGAAAAAAATGCCATTGGATGTGTTGACAATGTGGCTCCAACCAGTCGAAAAGTTGTTGTACACTTTGCCCGCAGAGAGCTTACCTGCGGCATCTACTTTGACAGCATTAGCGGCACCTGTATTGGTGTTATAGAACAAAATATAATCGTGGGGTAAGTTGACAATATGACTCCAATTCTTCGCAAAATCGCTGTATGCCTTGACAGTGGAGAAATTACCTGCGGCATCCACTTTGCCAATGACCCCCGCCCCTGTATTCGTGTTATAAAACAAAATTCCATTCGATGCTTGGACTACATGGCTCCAGCCAGTCGTAAAATCACCATAGTCTTTTAAGGTAGCGTGATTGCCTTGGCTATCAAGTAGACCAACAGCACCAGCACCCGTATCACTGTTGTAGTAAAGAATAAGATTTGTGGACATAATACTGTTCTCCAGAAGGTGTATATTTTCAGGCAGGCAGGCTCCCCAGGAAAAGATTTCATCCTAAAAAGTGCTTTAATCGACCAGGGGAACAATTTTTCCTGTTTTAAGTTACAGATTGAGTTACAAGCTTTCCTCCCTAAACTACTCAGAAAGTTCTTCCTTCTAAACCCTCAATTCAGCTACTTCATGCCGTAGAGAATCACCCCATCCATGCTGTAAACCTCTACCACCCAGGTGCCACCCCTCGGCGTTGGCGGATGGGAGAGCTTCTGTCCCCAAAATGCCATCAGGTTGCCCGTTGCTAATGCCGTTTCTAACAAACTCTGCAACCTCGGTTCAGCAGTCATCATAGCCACCGTCTTGCCCGGTGTATCTCGCAGCGCCACTAGGGCATGACATCCCGTATAGGCAGACAGAGCATAGCCCTCCACCAACGTGACATGCCCAAATAACTCCACCGTGGGAGCTGCTGCCAAAGCTGCCGTATCCACTTTAATGCCCCGTTCCAGAGGCTTTTCTACTGACGTTGTCATACTGTACTCTTACTCTCCTTAAAATTACTCAAAAATGACAAACCCTGCGGCAGGAACGGTAACCAATATCGCTTTTCCATTCCGCGCTTCCACGGTCACCAACTCACCCATCTGTGACGCATTCGTCGAGTAAATGCACTTCAACCCATCCCCTGTCTGGTGCAGTTCATTGTCTATCGTTACCCAAGCTGTTCTAGGCTGGTCATAATCCGTGTTAATCGCCAGCAACATCTCCTTACCGTTAAAAATCCGTGACCAGGGCACCACCGATCTCATTTGGTTGCCGACCATTTGTGGAAAGCTGAAGCGCACCCCATCATTGGCGGCTGAAATGGGTCGTAGGTATTGCCGACCCCGCCGTAGAACCATATTTTTCCGGCGAATGTCGAGCACCTTAGCAAGCTCCTGATAAACCGGATTGTCTTCGTTAAAGAAATGTACCCCCCGACTTCTAAATGCACCAAACTCTCCACCAAACATGGATTCTCGAATGTAACGATCGCTGCCACCCTCGCCATCAAAGCATTGCTCACTGCCGTAATAGATGCAGGGAATCCCCAGCGTCATCGCATTCAGTGCCAATACATTGAGTACGACCTTTGAGGCATTGGCATCGGCACAGAAGCGAGCTTTATGATTGCCCTTGCGTACCTGATCGTGATCATCAAACGAAGTCACGACCTTATTGCGGAACCAGATATGAGATCCTTTGTTGACCAAATCAGAGTTGCGGAACAGACTGAAATAGTCATTGGGATTGCGATAGCCCTTGACCAGGTATTCCAACTTATCGGGGATGTCATCAATCCCCAGCGCCGCACTCAATCCCGTTAACTCCAAGGTCTCATAGGCACGCTGACGACCGCCCGTGATTTCGCCCAGCAAGAAAAAGTTTTCCTTGCCGATACCTTGGGCAAACTCACGAATCATCGAGACAAAGTAACGGGTTGCGCCAATGTCCATATGCTTTACTGTATCGATTCGAAAGCCATCAATATCTGCATTCGCAATCCAATACTGATAAGCCTTACAGAGATTCTGCAATGCTTTGGAGACTTGGTACTCATCCGCAGAACCGTAGCCGTGGTGAACATCCTTCAGGTCACCAAAATCACCCTCGCGGAATTCGGGATCGTAATCCCAATTTTTGATATAGCCCTTGCGGGTAAAGGCATCAGGATCTTGAAATTCAACAGGCCATATGGCTCCATCAGTGTCTGGCAGATGTTGGGGATCGGCCTTGGCAAAGGGAATCGTGGGATTGCCCTGGTTGTCATTAAAGCCATCGATCGGATAAGTTCCTCCTGTCCAGGGTCGATCGCGATCGACCGCGTAGGAAAAAACATTGCCCGCATGATTCAAAATAATATCCAGAATCACATAAATGCCGTGGGCATGGGCCAGTTGTACCACTTCTTGCAAATCTTCACGAGTGCCAAAGTGGGGTTCGACCTCCAGAAAATTCTGGATGCCGTAGCCGTGATAGGTTTCCTGAAATCGCACTTGTTTGAAAATTGGGCTAATCCAGAGTGCTGTTACCCCTAACCGCTGCAAATAACCAATTTTACTAGCGAGTCCCTTGAGTGTTCCCCCGACATACTTAGTTCCGGCTTCTCGCCAGTGACTAGCTGCTGTTTCGTTGGTTATTGCATTTCCCCGATCGGCGAGAGAGCCTAACGGCGTTGTTCCATTCCCGACGATATTTCCAGTGTTATCTTTGTATCCCTTCTCATTGCCATTGGAAAAGCGATCGACGAGGAGAAAGTAAAAAACTTGATCTTCCCAAGCAGTGGGAGATGGAAAAAAATTTTTAGCTGAAGTAAGTGAGTTTAAGTTTATATTTTCCAGTCTTTGCTCAGTCATGATTCTTTCTCCAAAAATGACTAATTTATGTCCTGAAAATAAGTTAGCTAGCTCAATCAATTAAACATTGATGTAGGCCAGGACTATATTCAATACCATCTTGAATCTCTTCAGATTTATTGCTCGATAGCTTGCAGTAGAATACCTACTGATGGTTGCACCGGGGGTGATATCTTTGATTAGGATGTGGCGTAGTCATAACCCAACTCCTCTTCGTTGTTATCGAGTGGTCAAACACGAAATCCTTATGCTTCTTATGCTGTCAGGGACTCTACTTCCAGTGCATCTAGCTTCATCCATTGTCTGGATTGAGATTGGACAATTTCCCTAGTAAAAATATTCGTTAGATTCCTAAGCCATTGTTTGCAAATGGCTATTCAAACAACAGTCAAATGACTACAAACAGCTAGTCAAACGACTAGTTAAAATAATATGTAATCAATAATGCTTCCCCTAAAAAAATCTTTGGAAGGTAATCAATCGTCCCAGCCGTGTAAATCCCATCTTGCACCTTGCTTTTTACACCATAAATCCTATTTCTGGGATTCTGTGTCTTTTATCAATTTTTCCTAAATAAAAAATGATTTTTTGCTGATTTGAATCTGTAATAAATCTGCTGGGAGCCTTGCTAAATCACTGTTCAAGGAGCGATGAATAAGGTGACTAATTTGCCCGTAAAGTTAAATAATTGTTTCATTTTTAGAGGATAATTATCCAATTCACTGAATAGCATTTTGCCTTACGGTAATCATCTGAGAGATCATTACCGGGGAATGGCTGACTTCACAAGTTTCTCAACTTTGTGGAGTAGGGTGCAAGTATCGATCTCGATCGCGTTGAAGGAGTGTCTCTATGCCTGTCAATACCCAAGGCGATCGCCCATCTCAACTCCCTAAACCTAAACAAATTGGTGGCAGTCTGTTGTTGTGGTTAAGTTTGCTGCTGCTCATTAACTCCTTACTGTTCCGACAACCGCCCTATGTCCGTAAGCCCTACAGTGAGTTTATTCAACAGGTACAAGCCGGACAGGTGGCGAAGGCGGAAGTGGGTAGCGATCGAATCATCTACACCCTGAAAGGATCGCAGGAGAATGCAGCTAAATTAATCACTACACCTGTGGTGAATGATCTCGAACTTCCTAAAATTTTGCGAGATCATCAGGTCGAATTTTCTGCCCTCTCTAGCAGTGAACTGAACTGGATTTTTACATTGCTGGGTTGGATTTTACCGCCCCTCCTCTTTTTCTCCCTCTGGAGTTGGTTTATGGGCCGGGGAGACTTGGGAGGAAGTGCGTTAACGGTGGGTAAAAGTAATGCCAGAATCTATGCAGAGGGAAACACGGGTGTAACCTTTGACGATGTGGCCGGAGTGGATGAAGCGAAGGTTGAATTACAAGAGATTGTTGATTTTTTGAAAAATGCTGAAAAGTACGCTCGCTTGGGGGCCAAAATTCCGAAGGGTGTTCTGCTAATTGGCCCACCGGGAACGGGCAAGACGCTACTGGCCAAAGCGATCGCGGGAGAAGCGGGGGTTCCGTTTTTCAGTATTTCCGGTTCCGAATTTATTGAATTGTTTGTCGGGGTGGGGGCTGCGCGGGTGCGGGATCTGTTTGACCAGGCAAAAAATCAAGCGCCCTGCATTGTGTTTATTGATGAGTTGGATGCGCTGGGCAAATCCCGCGCCACTGGCGGCCCGATGCTGGGGGGGAATGATGAACGGGAACAAACCTTGAACCAATTATTATCGGAAATGGATGGGTTTGACCCGAATACCGGGGTGATTCTGCTGGCTGCAACCAATCGTCCCGAGGTGCTTGATCCGGCCTTGCGCCGTCCAGGACGGTTCGATCGGCAAATTCTGGTCGATCGACCAGATAAATTGGGGCGGGAAGCGATTTTGTGTCTCCACGCAAAGAGTGTCAAGCTGGCAGATGATGTGAGTCTAAGTATGATTGCAGCCCGGACTTCTGGCTTTGCGGGGGCAGATCTGGCAAATTTGGTCAATGAAGCAGCCCTGTTGGCGGCGCGGCTGGAGCGATCGGCGGTAACCATGGCGGATTTTAATGAAGCGATCGAACGGGTGGTAGCAGGTCTGCAGAAGCGATCGCGGGTGCTGAATGAGATGGAAAAACGGACGGTCGCTTACCATGAGGTAGGCCATGCCCTAATTGGTGCAGTTATTCCCCATGCCGGTAAAGTTGAGAAGATTTCTATCATTCCGCGTGGGCTGGGAGCGTTAGGGTATACACTACAGATGCCGGAGGAAGATCGGTTTTTAATGACCGAATCGGAAATCCGGGGTCAACTGGCGATGCTGTTGGCTGGGCGAACGGCGGAAGAGTTGATTTTTGGAACGGTCTCTACAGGAGCCAGTGACGATATCCAAAAAGCCACGGATTTAGCGGAACGCTTTGTGACGCTGTATGGCATGAGTGCCAAACTTGGGCCGATCGCCTTTGACCGGAGTCAACAGAGCTTTCTAGAAGGATATCCGACTCCTCGACGGACTGTGAGCGATCGAGTAGCAGAAGCGATCGATACGGAGGTGAAGTTACTCATTGAAGGTGCCCATGGGGTCGCTAAAACCGTTTTGGCAACCAACCGGGGATTGCTGGAGACAATGGCAGAAACTCTACTCAAGTCGGAAGTTCTGGAAGGGGCAGATCTACAAACTCAGCTAGCTCAGGTGGTCAACTCCCCTCAAATGAAAGCTTGGCTAGCCAAGGGGACTGCCCAAACCAGTCTGCCAGATTTAGTGAACACGTACGGGGGCTGGTAGCAGGGTTGGGTTGAGAGGGAGGTTGTCTCTGGGATTGTCTGTTTGCACGGTAACTCGGCTCCTCCCTTCAGGATGATGGAGGTGAGATAAGGAGGTCAGTTAGTATGCCATTCTATTCCACCAGTGGTTTTCTTTATATCATTGTTCAAATTCTGTTCCTGATCAGTGTGTGCCTCGTTTGGTACTTCAATGGAGGTGGCGTGTGATGCAAAATCTATGGAAATCAGATAATCTCATTACCTATGTTCTGATTAAGTTGTTCGTGATCCTGCTACTCCTGTCAATTTTGTACCTGATGAGTTCCGATGGCTCGTTTTTCCACCCGTTCTACTTTTCTCCGTTCTTCGCTAGCTAGGGTGTTGTCTTCCAGGATCGAATCCTGACCCTGTAGTCCCTTCAGTCCCCCGATCGCTTCAGTTCCTCGATCTAAGGAGTATCCTCGAGCAAAATTAAGGATGCTGCCCCCGGTCTAGTTCGTCGATCGGTTGTTGGATGGCGTGACATTTTCTTTTAGACGTAACTTGACCAAACTTGACCAATGCTGTGCCATTTTATAAGAGTTTGAGCTGGCTGATGGGACTCAAGGCAAGAGAGGAATGGTGCGGCCTCCAGTTGTTTAAAAAACTTTTGCCACTAAATTTTGCCACTAGATTTTGCCACTAAATCTATTCGAGCTTTGCATGTCCAACAGCAATTGTTGGACATGTTCCTGTGTTGGACAGGCTCCTAGCATAGGTGCAGAAATAGAAATAGAGTACGGCTGCGGGGATTTGATGGGTCCAGGGTCGTTGGGGGCTCACCATTCATATCAGTATTCATGTCAGTATTGTTTTACTCACGGGTCCCATCTGCGTCATGCTGGGATACATCTTCCTTAATTCACCCTGATCCCCAGTCGTTGATTTATATTTTTTCAAAATTCTTATAGACTCGATTGTCATTGTATGGAAACTTTTAATGAATTAGTGATAGGAAGACGTAGCAATGGACTTAATGGAATGTGTATTTCTGTCATCATTCAGATTGGCTAATTCGGATCTAAAAGTTGGCCCCTTCGACATTTAAACTTGTGCTTGATCAGACTCCGTCCCACCATTAACTAATCTTCTAAAGAAATTCTTACCATGATTTAAGTGATGATTCAATTACTGCCTTACTTCATTTTGATCTCAATCTTACGACAGATTGACTGCCGCTCCAATCCTTCTTTAGTTGGATAAAAGATGGGCTACTCTTATAGATAAATTTGATGCTTAACTATTTAATAGATGAAATATAATGGGTTGGTCAATTATTTAACTATAAAGCGTTCTTGGTTGTAAGCCCAAAAAACTATAGTTAAGCAGGATTTTGCTGGATTGCTTCTTTTTTGGCTGATACAGTCAAACTGCTTTTTAAATTGTTCAAGAATCAGTCTCATGGTTTCTATAATTCTTTCGCTGGTTATATTTTTAGTGCGTATTGATGTCTCTTAAAACTTCTGCGGTATGCTGATGAAATCAATTTCATGAAATCAATTATCAAGCGCACTAAACAGTTTCAAGATTGTTATTAGAAGATTGCAAAATAAACTAAATATCATCAGGGAAAACACCATCCAAAGGTTTAAGAAACCGTAAACAGAGGTCTAACAATAAGATGCTGAAAGACTTCAAACGCATGCCAGTTTCCTCCAACCAGAGACCCAATAGAAGTATCAGATCTCGAATGTTGCAGTCATCTAGACCAAGCTCAGCACTGGCTAAACAGCACAGTGCCGAACTCGATAATTCTCTTGAAATTCAGGATAGTCAGGCATCTACTACCCACAGTCATGTGACTATTCTCAATGTCAATATCCACAATTTGACCTTTGATGATTTCCTGAAGCAGCTTCAGTGTGGGGTTGTTTTCACCCCCAATGTTGATCACATTATGAAGTTACAGCGAGATCCAGAATTTTTTAGAACTTATCAGTTGGCGGATTACAGGATTTGTGATAGCCAAATTTTGATCTATGCTTCAAAGTTTCTAGGCACTCCTATTCAAGAGAAGATTTCTGGGTCAGATCTGCTCCCGATTTTTTGCCGATATCATCGGGACAATGAAGAAATTAAAATCTTCCTTTTAGGGGGCGGTAAAGGTGTTGCCCAGGGTGCTCAGCAGAAGCTCAACCAAAAAGCCAGACGTTCTATTGTGGTTGCAGCTCATACCCCTTCCTTCGGATTTGAACAAAATGAAGCGGAGTGTTTAGAAATTGTTGACCGGATCAATCAATCCCAGGCCAATGTATTGGTGGTGGGTGTTGGGGCTCCTAAGCAGGAATTTTGGATTGTTAAGTATCGGGATCAACTGCCGAACATTGATATTTTTCTGGGACTGGGAGGTGCGATCGATTTCGTAGCGGGTGCCAAACCCCGATCGCCCGAGTGGATCAGTGAAGTTGGGCTGGAATGGCTCTATCGACTGATCTCGGAACCGAGGCGGTTATGGAAACGCTATTTGATTGATGATTTGCCATTTTTGGGACTTCTCCTCTTACAGAAACTGAAGCTTTATCGATCCCCCTTTAAACCTCAATGGTTCCGTCCCTAATCCCCACACCCATAATCCGGATCCCATCGAATAGTTTTCCGGTGTAATCAACAGCATCTACAGTGTGAGTGATCCTATGCGCGTCATTATTGTGGCTGAACATGCCTCGGCAAAGTTTGGTGGAGAGGCATTTTTGCCGCTCCATTATTTCCGTCTCTTGCGTCAACGGAATATTGACGTTTGGTTAGTGGTGCATGAACGGACGCGGTTAGAAATCGAACAGTTGTTTCCGGATGCCCACGATCGAACATATTTTGTGCCGGATACGTGGGTGCATTTGTTGCTATTTCGCCTGAGTCAGTTTTTGCCGCGGCGCATTGGAGAAGCCACTACAGGATTGCTCATGCACCTCCAGACCCAAGCTTTGCAACGCCGAGTAGTTCGTCACTTGGTTCACCAGCACCAAATTGATATCGTCCATGAACCGATTTCTGTATCTCCAAAGTTGCCGTCCTTGATGTACAACGTCGGTGCGCCGGTAGTTATGGGGCCGTTGAATGGGGGAATGAATTATCCCCCAGCCTTTCGAGATCGTCAAAGCCGAGTGGTAGATGCATTTTTAACCGTTGGACGTTGGGCTTCTACTGTAGCCAATTGGCTAATTCCTGGGCGACTACGGGCGAAAGTTGTCCTTGTTGCCAACGATCGCACCCGCAGATCGTTACCCCAGGGTATCCAAGGCAAAGTTCTGGAACTGGTGGAAAATGGGGTTGATCTCACCATTTGGCCCGCTACAGAGCAGGCCAGTCCCCCGCAATCATCCGTTCCCAGATTCGTCTATGTTGGCCGTTTAATTGATTGGAAAGGTCTTGATTTGCTGTTGGCAGCCTTTCGCCCCGTTGCTGATGCGACCGGAGCTACTCTGGAAATTATTGGCGATGGTGCAATTCGGGAAAGCTTGGAGGCCCAAGCCCAAGCTTTTGGCTTACGGGATCAGGTCATTTTCCAAGGTTGGTTATCGCAGCCAGCCTGTGCCGCACGACTGCAACAGGCGGATGTATTTGTTTTGCCAAGCTTGCTGGAATGCGGTGGAGCGGTTGTTTTGGAGGCTATGGCGATCGGGTTGCCCGTCATTGCAACAGCTTGGGGCGGGCCGATGGATTATCTCACCCCCGACTGTGGCATTTTGGTGGAGCCCACTTCGCCTGGGGGCTTTGTGCAAGGGTTAACCGAAGCTATGCTGCACTTAGCGCAATCTTCTGAACTACGATCGCACATGGGTCAAGCGGCTCGGCAACGGGCAGAACAGCAGTTTGATTGGGAGCGGAAAGTCGATCGCATGATTGAGATTTATCAGCAGACCATTGAACTTCCACAAGCCACACCTCGTCTTGTGGCTACCATGTCCTCCGACAGGGTCTAATTGTGCAAGGTGCAATCTGACTCTTTTAGCCTCTGAATATTTGGGAGATTCCCGTTGAATTATCACATTGCCCTTAGCCGATCGATCGATTTCGCAACTATTGCCCAGGAAGCAGCGACCGAACAAGGCCCGCGCCATGCTATGGGTGTTTTATGTGACAAATTAGATGCGGTTGTGCATCATCCCAACCATAAATCAATTGGACTCTCAGATAAACTGTGGTCAAAAGTTGCAGGTACGCCGCAAAGCTGGTCGTTGGCGCGTCGTTTGGCCAATACATTAACCTCGGAAGATGTCATCTTTTGTACTGGGGAAGACATTGGGATTCCGATCTCGGCCTGCTGTGGGAACCGTGCTGATCGACCTAAAATTGCGATGTTCATTCACAATCTCGATCGACCTCGGGGGTTTCTCTCCGCCAAGCTTTTTGATCTTGGCCATCGAGTTGATTTATTCATTACGAATGCCCCAGCCCAAGCTCGTTTTCTTCAGCAGCGTCTAGGGATTCCCACTTCAAAAATTTTCCTGTTAACTGAGCATATTGATACGCAATTCTTCGTTCCTGGAAAACCCAATTGTCAGACAGCTAAGCCTGTCATTGCCAGTGTGGGGTTAGAAAATCGGGATTATCGAACGATCGCCCAAGCCACCCAGGATTTACCTGTTGATGTGCGCATTAGTGGGTTTTCCCGTGATGCCAAAGTGTTGGCCCGCGCATTTCCCAAAGTTATGCCTGCTAACATGAGCCGAAAATTTTATCCATGGCCGGAGTTACGACAGCTTTATTGGAATGCCGATTTAGTCATTGTCAGTTTGGTGGAAAATAAATTCTGCGCAGGCTTGACGGCCATCCTGGAAGCAATCGCCTGTGCTAAACCTTTGATCATTACTCATACCCAAGGCTTATCAGGCTATCTCCAACAAATTGCCCCCGTTTGCGTGGTCGATCCAGGTGATGTTATGGGGATGCAGCAAGCTATTTTAAGGGTTTTAAGCAATTTGGATCACGAACAGGAGCTGGCGCGGCAACGAAGAGTAAAGCTGCTTCAACAACACACTATGGAGCATTACATTGACACATTGGCTGCACAACTTATGTCCATTGCTCCGACATCTTTTTTCCCGAAAGGTCAGGAGCTACTAAGGGATATGACCTAGTCATACCAATTAGTAGCCAATTGTAGCCAACCTTCGCACTACGCTTGCCTAAGATCCCCAAAGTTCTAACTTCCTGAGCCTTTTAAAAAGACACTATTACTCCAAAAGTCTAAGAACAAATGTGGGGGTTCGTTATTGGGTGCTCCCTTCATTGCATCCTTCAAACGGCGAATTAAGTATGCTCCCATCCACAAGGCATCCGTGGCTGCTGCGTATAGCCAACCATGGTTTTTTAGAAAGTAACGACGACGGGAATTAAACCAGTACTGGGGACGACGTTTGGTCGGTTTGGTTGCCACCATGCCAGAGCTTTGCCCCACAAGGTGAATCACCCGACTTTGGGGAACATACCAGCAAGACCAGCCTTGCGTTTGGGCTTGACGACAGAAATCGACTTCTTCGAAGTACATGAAGTACTTTTCATCGAGTAAACCTGCGGTTTCAAAGACTTCACGCCGCACTAAGATACTTGCCCCAGACAACCAATCGGTTGGACAGGTTTCTGTCACGATCGGCGGCGCAACTTCCCAAGCTTTCAAAAGTCGTGTCACAAACCCTAAATGCAAGCCATAATCCAGTTCACTCCACAGGCTGGGAAAACGAAAGGCAGAATGTTGAGGCGTGCCATCTAGATTTTCCAAGCGACTTCCCGCTAGTCCTACCGTGGGATGCCGATCCATAAAGTTAATCAAGGCGGTTAAGCCGTTTGGATGGACGATCGTATCTGGATTTAATAGCCAAATGTACTGCGGAGGACGCGGAGCTGCTAAGGCAACTCGAATGGCTGCATTATTACCAAAGGCAAACCCTCCATTGCGATCGAGAGGCATCAGGGAAACCCAACTGGCCCATTGATATTCAGCGATCGCTGCTGCAATTTTGTCTACGGAGCCGTCCTGGGAATCATTATCCGTTACCACAACATGGGCACCAGGAACTGCCTCGATTTCCGGCTGTAGCGATCGTAGACTATCGATCGTTAACTCCGGTGTGCGATAGTTGACAATCACAACTAACAGACGGCTACAATCTCGTTGGCTAAGTAAAATGGTCATTGAAAGAATCCTGTCAATTTATCAAGAGTTCCATCACTGAAGGTGGAAGTACGGATAAAGATATTGAAGTCAAGCAGGAGAACAGTTCATCAAACACCACAGCTACCAACTAAACTTTTTCTTGAGATTCAGAAAAGGCATTTCGTAGAAACGATAACTTAGCTCAGAGATCGCAATCGAAGCCAGAGAGCCTGTGATAAAAAGTGGTAGTGGTAAAGTTATCTGCATGTAACTCTGAGCTACTTGTACAATAGCCCCAACAATTGAAAAGATCCAGAGATGATAGAGATATATTCCATAGCTGATTTGTCCAACCCTAACCACAGGTGGATAGCTGAGTAGAGATTTTAGACAATGGTCTTCCCTCATAACTAAACTGCCCAGCAACAGCAGCATCAAAACTTGGATAGACAAGCGTGGCCAACCAAAAATATCACTAGGGGATATATAGAGGGTGACCAACAATAAGCCTAACCACATCAGTGGAGCGTGTCGCCAACCCATCAGCGGCAATAATTTATTAAAGCTAGAAGCATGATGGAAGGCATGAGCCAGACAAATTCCTAAACAAATAGGCGTAAACGTTGCATCCGGAAACCAATGGGGTTTATTAAAAGCCCCATTAGCCACACCCATATTGATAACTTGGTTAATTACAACCCCAACTCCCAAAATGCCATAGATCAAGCGAGGCTTCAGATACTTTTCAAATACTGGCCAAATCAGATAAAACTGTTGTTCTATAGCTAATGACCACATTGAACCAAGACCATTAGCTTGTACCAATACACAATTTGAAAGAAATGCAAGGTTCCAAGGCAAAGTTCCAAAGAAGAGGAGGCTACTCTCTGTCCCAATTCGTAGAGTACTATACAGAATTGTCAAACACAGGAGAAGGCCATAGTAGGCAGGAAAAATTCGCAAAAATCTTCGACTATAAAATTTTTGCAATGCGACAGTTTGAGTTTTGGATTTTTCGCGCAGCAGTAACGTAACAATTAAAAAGCCACTTAGCACAAAAAACATGTCAACCCCTAAAAACCCTCGAGTCAATAGGAGGGGAAGATTATTAGGCTGGGAATGATGCCACAGCACTGCCACAATACAGAAACAACGAACCCCATCCAATGAACCAAAATGCCGATTGCTAAGAAAACGATCGTGGCGGGATTGGGAAACGGGGTATGAAGTTTGTCGATCCGATGTATCTAAAACGCTAGGGAGATGCATGAGTTATCAAAATGTAAAGAAACAACAGCCATTCAAACACCAATCTCCAATTGCGGGAAACTTAATCCATCAAACACATCTTGAATGATTTTATAAACTTTCAATTAGAAGCTACTGCCCTTCAAGTAACCTTGACTTTGAAGCTTGATATTTCGGATTGATAGCGACTCTGTCTATTCTAGTCCGCTTAGAGATCTAGACTTAGAGATCTAGACTTAGAGATCTAGAAAGTGGGTGAACAGTCGAATAGGGCTTTGTGAGCTAATTTTATCAAAAATAGGATGGAAGATTAGATGAATTTTGTGAGGAAATGACAAAATATCAAGTAAGTTTAAGAGTCCCCACCCTACCAATTTTTTTCCATCGTTTTTTGAAAATCTTTGAAAATATGTAGACACCAGCAATTGCAGAGATCAGCTAGGTTGTGTAATCAATTGACTGAGGACGAACTTCATAGGTCAAATTTTAGCTTGACACTCAACATTTTCAGCTGAGACTCAAGATAAAGCTATACTTTCTCAAGATAAAGCTATACTTTTTAGTCACTGTCAATATGAGGTTTGATGTCAATCTTTCTAAGGCTGGATATCAGCTCACAGGCATCGATGATTAGAGAAGAGTATTTTTGATTATTTTGTAAGATTAGTGACTTGATTAGTGGCTTCAGAGAGTCATAACGTGCAAGACAAAGGAGTTCATTCAATGCGGCAAGTTTTTTCGGTTCTTTCTGCTCGATCGTTGCCCTATGCTGAAAAAGCGATCGAAAGCTTATTTCAACATGCGATCGAGCCTCTAAATTTAACCCTGATTACGGATGACTTTACTGATCAAGAACAAATTTTCAACGCAGTGGCCCAACTCAATAATCCGTTTAATCATCCCTGGCGGGTTTTTGACAAGGTAGCTGCTGACGAACGAGCCAAAGAACTATTTAGGGACTATCCCTATCTTCAAGCATTTCGGAATGGTCATCCCTGTTGGCGTAAAATCACCGACCCACTCCTCTTTAGCGCACCGGATGAAGAGATGATAATTCTCGATCCCGATCTCTATTTTCCTAATTCCTTTACCTTTGAACCAACCCCCAATCTACAACTACTGCTAATGTGGCAGCCCCCCAGTTGTCTATTTCCGCCAGAAATTGTACAAACAGCTATGCAGGCATCAATTCCCCTGGCACACCATGTTGACATTGGCGTAGCTCAAGTGAAAAATAAGCTAGACTTGGCGTGGCTCGATTGGTTAATTGGTCAACTGGGTGGACAATCTTTGCCTCGCATTGCCCATGTCGAAGCAATCGTCTGGGCTGCCCTTGCGATGCGAATGGGGGGGGGGTACCTGAATCCCCAACATTGGCATTGCTGGCAACATCGCCAGTGGAAGCGATTACTACTCAAATGTGGTGTACCGGGGAGACAGTTGCTGCGGCTACAGAACTGGGATCAGATGAAATGTTTCCACGGTGGTGGGATTGCCAAGTGGTGGATTATTGATGCGCATCGTCAAGGGTGGATCGATCGCCCCTACCGTCTAGATGTGCCTAGTCAAACTATTCCCTTTGTACAGCTTAGGCATGCTCAGTACCAGCGCAATCAGAAACTTAAGCAACTTATGCGTAAGATGGGATACTACTCATTCTTAAAATGATCCCTGTTATCCTCTGTACATGTGGATCAAGCATCATATTCGCCCACTAAAGTGGAGATAGACCAAGGGCTTGCTCGAGGATAGCTAGCCCTTGGTCCTGGTTCTGGATCAATGGATCAGTAGGAAGACGACAAGAAAGCGGAGCTGTAGAATTTGCAAGTTGGGCCAGTACCCCTTCTAGACTCTTTTGATCAGGAGCTACGCTCAAACCAAGTTCCCCCCCTGCTTCCACCATTGAGGGATGATGGCCATGCACCACTGCCGCACCACACATCTGAGCCTCCAAAATGGGCATCCCAAATCCCTCGTACAACGAAGGCATCAGAAAGACTTCACACGCTGCATACAATGCTGGCAGGTCACGATTACTAACAAATCCTAGTCGCCGTAAGGTTCCCTCAGCCTCACCCTAAAGCAGTAAGGGAACGCACCATTTACTGGAGTTTGGACTAACAAAATGAGAAAAGGGCAGTCCTAAAACACCGGGGCTGCCGTAAGGTCAATGATGATGTATTGCATTGACCTTATGATCTTCGAACAACTGAGCCAATTTCGTCAAAGTT